>CAYUTF010000108.1:8388-9587 GCA_964447495.1 uncultured archaeon | reverse complement strand
AGAAACACCACTCCTTCTCCTAAAGTTCGGCCATTAATTCCGCATATTACAGGTTTACCGTTATAAAGTAATTTGCATATTGTAGCAGCAGTGCTTTCAAGATATTTTACTGCCTTATGATCACTTCCATCGATATCTCCTAAATCCATTCCTGTACTAAAAGAATTCCCATTATTAGTTAGAATGATCCCTCTAACACTTTCACTTTTTTGACAATATATAATTGCTTTTTTCAAGTTTTCTAATTGTTTAATAGAAAACGCATTCGATCGATGGATTCTATTTAATGTGATTATTCCAAATCTCTGTTTTATTGTAAACTCTATATAATTACCGAAATCAAAATTATATGAAGCCATAATTATCATTAATTTTCAATTAATAAAAAAGAATAATAAATCAAACTTAAGATAAATAACTAGAATAATCAAAATAAATAGTATAATAGAGAATGAGTTATCGAATTAAGAAAAAAGATTTAGGAATCATCACCGATTTAAAGGAAAGATTTAATGAGATAAATCGACAATTTTATGCGAAATTAAAATATACTGATACAGATACTCGTACACGCTCAAAGGAAATAATTAATCTCTTAATGTGTAAATTAGTAGATGAAATTGGAAAATCTCCATCCGAATTTGTAGAATTTAGCATTAGAACAAATGAATCTGAAGCAGATTTATCTCACCGAATTCAAAAATTTTTCGAGGAAAATGTGAAGAAACAATACACGGAAATTTTTGATGAGAATGAAAAAATTGGGTTGAATGACGAGTTAATCTATTTAATCGTAAAAGAATTACAAGATATATCTCTTATTGAGTCATCTAAGGACATTCTTAGTGATGCATTCGAAATTTTTGTCAGTAAAATCCTAAAAGATGAAGCTGGTCAATTTTTTACTCCTTCTAGCGTCATAAAATTTATGGTTAATTATTTAGACCCTCCTATAAACTCTAAGATATTAGATCCTGCATGTGGTCATGGAGGGTTTTTACTTGAAGTTAAAGAACTAATTTGGTCAAAAATTACAAATCAAGAAAATAAAAGTACATTAATTTCAAATTTATTCGGAATTGATAAGGATTTATTTTTAGCTAAAATTTGTAAATTATATTTAGAAATTCTTAGTGGGGGAAAATCAAATGTATTTTGTGAGAATTCATTAGATCCTAATAGTTATCGCTATCCCGCTA
>CAYUTF010000108.1:5136-8288 GCA_964447495.1 uncultured archaeon | reverse complement strand
TTTCAACCATACACCTGTAATAAAACTAGTATTCTCTTCTTTCAAAAATTAAAAAATGTGCCAAAGGATTATGATATTGATTTTGCGATTATCGATAATGTTGGACACGATAAAGATGGAAAGACTCTCTATAAAATAAATAAGGATGGAAGTAAACAGATAAACTCGGATGGTGAATCCATTATAAATGATGAACTTTCTGATCTTCACATCCTTATTAAGAATTGTGATAATTTAGATTATAAAAGAGAGCAAAAAGTTTTTAAAATTAAATATAGTCAGATTAAGAATAATATTTTTATTCCTTATTACTACGCAGGAGTAGAGAGGACTTTAGAAATCCTTGCTAAGAAAAAAGATTACGTGATTAAATCAATTCGCAGTTTAACACAAAAAAAGATATTGTTTACTAGTAAAAGTGGTTATTTACCACGAGGAAATGAAATTGGGTCAAATGTATATGGTTTGGGAGAAGTACCTTTTATTCGAACGACTGAACTTAACAATTGGGAAGTGAATTTAGATTCACATAAAAAAACATCAGAAGAAGTATATCTCCAGTATAAGGACAAACAACATATCGAAGTTGGGGATATACTTTTAGTTAAGGATGGGGGACCCAACTTAATTGGAAAAAATGCCTATGTCACTGAATTGGACACAAAAATAATAATTCAAAGTCATATCTATCAATTAAAAGTTCAATCAAATGAAGAAGCAATTGATTCATATCTTCTCTTATACCTTTTGAATCTCGATATCGTTCAAGAGCAAATTAAAGCTATTACTTTCGTTCAAGGTACAATTGCAACAATAGGAAACAGAATTTTGGAAGTTAAGTTACCCTTCCCTTCGGATTTAGATAAAAGGAAGGAGATTTCACAATATATAAAAAAAATAATTGATGAGAAAATTCGAATAAGAAAAAAAATAACGAAATTATCTATAAAATCATTTTGGGATGATTATGCAAATTGAAATTTTTTCAATAAAATATTATAATGATATAATAGATATTTGGACAAAAGCGGGAATTAATATCGGATCTTCTGATACAAAAGAAGAAATCGAAAAGATGCGAAAAAGGAATCCAGATCTGGTTCTAATTGGAAAAATAGATCAAAAAGTAATAGCAGTTGTTTTAGGTGGTTACGACGGGAGAAGAGGATATGTTCACCATTTAGCGGTTGATCCAGATTATCAAAAGAAGGGATATGGAAAAATATTAATGGATGAGCTTATTTTGAGGTTTAAAAAAATGGGGGTGCATAAAATCCACTTATTTATTGAAAAATACAATATATCTGTCTTTAACTTTTATGAGAATTTAGGTTGGCAAATAAGGGAGGATTTAATCATGATGAGTTACATTCCAGATGAAAAGTTGTATAAATTAAAACTTTAAGATTTATAATATGAATATCTAAGATGATTCATTGTTCTTAAAAAAAAAAAGAAAAAATTAAGTTTTAGTTTTTAAATACTTTACGCGTGTTTTACTAATCATTATAATAATTCCAATACTCAAACTAACTACTAAAAATAACAATGGAAATCCCGAAATTCCCTTCTCTGCTGGATTAAAATAAGCTTTAAACACAGGATCATGGACTAAACCGCCTCCTTTATAAACACCATATTCTGGATAACATGTGACAAAAAAAGCGGCTATGTTTTGAGGATCAGTAGAGTTGTACGCATCTTCAAAGGGAATACCATGCGTAAAGTGATTTGTTTGATTTATTACATAACCGACTACTAATCTACCAAATTCTCCTACTAGATGGACCATTCCTTGAACAAAGTCATTGAATTCAGAATCATATATATCAAGAGTTTGATATGATGCTGGATAGGTGTGAGAAATCGTTTCAGTTCGATTAGTTATTTCATAATTTGGTTTTTGACTAAACTTAAAATCGAACGCATGAAGTCCTCCTAGGGTTGTAACCACTTCGGATAAGCCTGTATGATAGAAATTTCTATCAATCGTACCTGTTGGAGTTGTCATAGTCCAATCTTGATCTGCCCAGATGAAACTCCATGTACCCAGACACATAGCAAAATCTTCTGTAACCCAACCATGGTTATAGTCCGCAACCGTCCATAGATGGCTTGATTCATTTCTATAGACCATTGTCCCAATTTCTCCAACTTCATAATCTTGGTATAATGTTGACTCTCCAATACTTGTATCCACTTCTAAGCGATAATTATATTCAAAGTAGGTGACATTTCCAATATGATGAGATCCTGATACATAGGTATCTACTCGTGAATAGTTAAATCCCCAATCGAATTCGGGAGTAATTAGCGTTCGATTAATCTCTGGAACAAAAAATATTATATCTTCATAAAGATAACTCCATGAATAGGTAATAATTGACCCACTTTCACTTTTCTCCAATTTTGAAGCTGTAGTTTTTGGATTTGATTTTATTCCTGCTATACGAACTTCATCTGTGTTGGCACCCATATAGAAGAAAGGACTTACCTCCTCAGATGCATCGAAATATCCATTATTATTATCATCTTGGAATCCAAACCATGAAGAGTGCATCGATGCAATTAAAATTTCTGAACCACTAATGACCATATGCTGCCACCACATTTGAGCTGGAGTAGTAAAAATAACTTCTCTACCATTATTCCACATGGTTTTATTCATAAATGCGAACATCCCCATCTCAAAATTTCCTTCTTTTATCCATTTTACGTTCCAAGTGTTATTTAGCCAAGAGACCATCGGGTCAATATCTTCATGATCCCAATAAGAATTATTAAAGATGAGTATGTTCCAATAATTTTCACTGAAAGTATGTCCATCAAATAACTGTTCTTGAGTAGGAGGATCACCTTGTGAAAGTACCAAGGTACTTTGGAATCCAGTACATAGAAAACACATTAATATTGAAAATGTAATTAAACTAACTCTGCATTTTTTCATAAACATCATTGAATTTTATTTATTAGATTATCTTTAATCTAATAGTCAAATGATTATAAAAAGTTAATTTATGTTTTCGGAATCAAAATAATCCAAAATCAGAGTTAATAAAGAATTTTCCATAAAAGTAAGCATTTTACTTATTTTTTTTTAATATTATTAACTTTATTGCATGATTGGGACATCTATGAAAACATACCGAACA
>CAYUTF010000108.1:0-5036 GCA_964447495.1 uncultured archaeon | reverse complement strand
TTAAAAAAATTAAAGGATTGGAATTGAATTTATGATATATTTGAGCATAAATTCTTAAGTATTTTTTCCGCTCCTTTTGTGAAACTTGTTAATATATCGTCGACATCCATCATAGAGTCTATTAAGCCGACTGTTTGACCAACAGGAATTGCTCCATTCTCAACATCTCCCTTCGTATATACAATCTCATAGGCATAAAGATCCTTTAAATATTCTTCCATACTATAAGCTAACTCTTGAGCAATTTTTTCCTCTTTACTTACTACTTCTCCATGGTGTAAACAATATTTATTTTTTAATAACCTTATTGGACCAAATCCCCCAGTTGTAAGAATTGTGTCTCGTGCAGTTGCAGGAGGAATAAGTGCTTTATAATTTGGATGAAATTCACTTTGATTGGAAGCGATAAAACGAGTCCCCATCGCAACAGCATCAGCACCCATCGCTAATCCCGCTGCTACTCCTTGTGGCGTAGCAAAACCTCCGCAAGCTACTAAAGGCTTTTCAGGATACTTTTGAGATACCTGTTGAATTAAAACTAAAGTTGATATCCCTTCATAACTCTGATGTCCACCGCCCTCAGTTCCAGTGGCAACCACACCATCACACCCTGATGAAAATATTTTGTCGACTAACCATAATGCGGGTCCAACATGAAAATGCTTAATATAAGGCGCCTTCTCTTTTAATATTTTACTCGCTACTCGTGGACCTCCTGCACTTGTCAGTACATACACCAGTTGTTCACGAAGCTTAGGGTTTTCTTTCGTCCATTGAGCGATCTTTCTCAACATTATCTTATGATCAGTTTGAATTCGAGCTGTACGCACATTTACACCAAATGGTTTATCAGTATGTTCAATTACATGGAAGAGTTGTTCTTTCATATCTTCTAAAGAATTCTTTCCTTTCAAAGTTGCATGACTTACAACTCCCAAACCTCCCGCTTCCGAAACCGCAATAGTAAGCTCGGTAGTATAAAATGGGCCCATAGGAGCGCTAATGATTGGATATTTTAATCCAAACATTTCTGTTAATCGTGTTTTAATCATTTTTTTATTCACTTTTAAAATTTCTATACTTATTGTAATTACTCTTTTGAACTTAAAAAAATTATCCAATATCATTTCAATTTTAAAAAAGAGTTATTAAGAAAAAAACATATTCAAAATAAAGCTATGAACTATTATCTCTACATTCTATCTAAGAACAAATTATAAGGCAAATAATTTTAATAATGTTAATTTAAATAATGGACTAAAGATAATAAAGATGATTTAATTTAAAGAGAATAAGGGCACGATAAATATCACAACTTCTTATAAAAAAATAGAGAATAAAATTAATTAGTTTAGTGAAAGGTTATTAGCTATCCCAGCCACCTTGAGCTCTTGCGGCTTCAATATCCTTATCAACTCGTGATTGTAAAGCCATGTAATCTGTTTTTGCTACACGATTAAGCGGAAACTCGTCTATGAAAACAACTAACGATGGTCTTTTATAAGATGCCATTCCTTTAGAGTGTTCCAATACTTCTTGTTCTGTGAGTGATCCTCCCTCTTTTAATTTAATATAAGCAACGATTCCTTCCGTAAAAATCTCATGTTTAGCTCCAATTACTCCCACAAACTCTATTTGGGGTAATTCTGCGATAAAAGCCTCAACTTCGGGAGGAAACACTTGGTATCCCTTCGGTTTTATAAGAAATTTCCTTCTCCCTGCAAGATGTAGCCCTTTATCATCAATGTATCCCATATCTCCCGTGTAAAGGTACTCATCTGATGACAAAGTCTTCCGTGTAGCCTCTTCATTTCCAAAATATCCTAAAAACGTTTGAGGGCCTTTATAACAAATCTCTCCGATCTCTCCTTCTGGTAATTCCTCACCAGCATTTCCATTTTCATTCATAGACGCACGTATAGACATCGGGTAAATTGGACAATCAAAACCTAAAGTATCCGTGAATTCCTTCAAAGAAAGGTCAGTGGGAGTATATGAACAAAAGCCTGATGTTTCGGTTAAACCTAGCCCTGTGAATAAATTTGGTGCCATTTTTGTTAATCTTTCCAAAAATGGTTTATCTACTGGTTGACCTGCCGCAATAGCATATTTTAATGAGTTCAGATTATATTCGTGAAAATTAGGGAGCCTCCACTCCATCACAAATAAAGCAGGAATTTGGCCCATCATAGTAATCTTATACTTTTGAATTGCATCAAGAGTTTTAGCGGGATCAAAAATGTGAAGCACAACTACAGTTCCTCCTTTGAATAAAGTAGTCATAAACTGTTCAGTAGTTCCTCCAACGTGTGAGGGGGGCAAATTAACCAGCATAATATCATCCTCTTCGGATTTTAATCCTTTAGAAAGGCACATATTCTGGCAAGTTATTCCTTTATTTGTTAACATCGCAGGTTTTGGATATCCTGTTGATCCTGTGGTAAATATGATTAATATGGGATCATCATCCCCTACTTTGTCACATTCGTTTATAAAACCTTTCATCTCTTCGGAGTCCATTTTCGTGTCATTAAATTCTTTTTGAGCTTCTTGCATTAGCTGAAATGCAGGGATAATTCCTTTGCGATATTTATCATCTGGCATGCTAAATTGAACCACATATTCTAACCACGGATTATTTTTCATAACTGCAGCACCTATCATACCAAAATTAGCAGCGGAAGTCTTACCTAAATGGCAATACATTTTACATTTATCGTGCAGTAAACTCAAGTTTCTCATAATTTCAGGAGGTTTTAATCGCAAATCCATAGGGCACCACATTACTCCTAATTTAGCACATGCATATCCTAATACTATATGTTCATAAAGGAATGGTAAGGAGGTTGTGATTATGTCTCCCTTTCGAAACCCTAAATTGTAAAGCTTAAATGCCATAACATATATTGCATCATGAAATTCTTTGAATGTGTATTTTTTTTCTGTGTCATAAAAAATAAGCGCAACTTTATCTGGTCTTTCTTTTGCCCATTTCTCAATAACGCCATTAATAGTATGAGGAACTGTTTTAAATTCTTCCCAAGACATTATATATATTCTCACATATCATTTTGATTATGCATTATTTAATCTATAAATTTTTAAGTATTATGCTTTCGAACCAAAAAGCTACTAAGTACTATTAATGATATGCTCTTATCTTAAAGAATAAATTAAAGTAAAAAATTAAAAAAAAATTATCAAATCATGATATTAATATTTAAAGAACAAAAATCCGAAATCATTATTTTTCTTTTATAAGTAAAATATGAAAGTAATAGACTTAATAAAGTTTATATTAATTTAGATTAAAAAACAATTAATTAAAAATAAAATAAGAATTTAGTGAAAAAAAATGTCAAAACCAAAAGTAGCGATAATTGGTGTAGGATTAACACCTTTTAGAGCAAGATATTTAGACAAAACCTATTTTGAACTAGCATATGATGCAACAAAATTAGCTCTCGAAGATGCCAGTAAAAATGGAGCACAAATCACCCATAAAGATTTGGAATCAACTGTTTATGGAATATATAATGAGCTTTTTGAACGCCAGTTCATGCCAGATATCTTCACTAACAGTTATTTAGGAATGAATAATAAGCCTGGAACGAGAGTAGCAACTGGGGGTGCCACAGGAGGCTATACTGTTCGGATGGCGTACGCAGAAGTTGCTTCAGGATTAAGTGATTTATGCCTATGTATAGGTCTCGAAAAATGCAATGATTGTTATGATGAGCAAACAGGCACAACTACACCAGAGGTTCTTAACGCTATAGCATATTCGGCTGATATGACTTATGAATACCCAATGGGAATGATGGCTGCCAGCTCATATGTTTCGATGGTTAATGCGCATTACGAGGAATTTGGGAATCCTACTGAGGAACAGATGGCTTGTGTTAGTGTTAAAAATCATGGGAATGCTATCCATAATCCAAAAGCTCAATCTCCTATGAAGATTACCGTTGAAGATGTTATGAACTCAAGAATCATATGCTATCCCTTCAAGATGCTAGATTGTTGTTTATATTCCGAAGCTTCGGCTACCTTAATTTTGGCGAGTGAACAGAAGGTAAAAGAATTAGGAATCGATAAGCCAATTTGGATTACTGGTGTAGGTGCAGCTAATACTGATTGCTTTATTGGGAATCGTGAAGATATGGGTCGCTTATACTCAAATATTTACGCCGCAAAAGCAGCATATAAAATGGCGGGATTAGATTATAATAAAATAAAAAGCCAAATAGATTTAGCAGAATTACACGATGCATTTAGTGGACAAGAAGTAATAAGTTATGAAGAACTTGGGTTTGTTCCATTTGGAGAAGGGGGACCCTGGATTGAAAAGAGCTTTGAGAAACCGGGAGAAGGTCCTTGGATTGACGGGGAATTACCTTGTTGTCCTTCAGGAGGATTAATAGGTTGTGGACACGCTGTTGGCGCAACTGGAATTATGAGTACTGGAGAGGCAGCTCTTCAATTACGAGAAGAAGCAGGAAAACATCAAGTCACAATTGAAAAGGGTCGAGCGATATCGCATTCAATTGGAGGGCCTGGAGCCGCATATGCTGCTATTATTGTGATGGCTAATGAGGAGGGGGTGCAATAATTATGAATGAAGAATTTCAAGAACATCAGATAAGGGACGTAATAAAGATAAATTACAAATATACAATGGGAGGTCAATCTAAATTTTTTCTAGAAGTGATGAATAATAAGAAGTTACTAGGTACGAAATGTACAAAATGTGGTAAGACTTGGATGCCCCCTCGTATTAATTGCTCTGATTGTTATGCTCATGCAGAATGGATTGAACTTAAGCAAACTGGAACGATACAAGTCAGTACAATAGTGTGGTATACTACTTCTGCCTTTATTAAAGCAATTCCTTATGCAATAGGCTTTATTAAACTTGATGGTGCGGAAACCTCATTCCTTCAAGGGATATTTTCAGAGAATCTAGTGCCATCCAAAGTTAAAAAAGGACGACGAGTAAAAGCAGTGTTCTTACAAGAAAGAGAAGGTAAAATGAC
>CAYUTF010000107.1:6798-9634 GCA_964447495.1 uncultured archaeon | reverse complement strand
ATCTCTGACTCCGATCAGTCTCGTACAACGAGGTAAATAATACAGCCAATACATCCTGTAATTAACACAATCAATAACCAGACCGTGGCATTCATGTCGCGCTTTTTGGCATCTTTATAGACCCAGATACATAAGAGTAAAGCAACAATCCAGTATACTGCGGCAATTATTACAGGAATCCAGAACAACAATCCTAAAGCTCCAAGTGGAAATGTAAATAACATATATTTTTCAACCTCTATTAATTGATTTTTCTTAGTTGTTTTAATTAGATTTGTTATTTAATTCTATATTATAATAACTATTTAAATCTATTCTTTTTTGCCATTATTAAGCACTCCCTTTAAATATATTATCAATTACTAATAGGTTAATAAATATATATAACGATTCCGACAATATTTGAAAATTTTTTAGTTATATACAGATTAAAATAGAATAGTGATGATATAAGTTAAAAAAAAATTAAGATTTTGATTAATAATAAAGATTTTTTACAATCTATCTCATATTTTTATTACAATGAGATTAAATCGTAGGATGAAAATTGGATTATTTAGTGGTTTTTTACTAATTATATTTAATTCCAATCTTATTCTTTTTCTCATATTCAATACAAGCAATATGATGCCTACGTATTTAGATGTTGATAGAAAACCAAACGGGAACACATTTATTTGCACTTTCAGCTTTCGTGAGGTATTAAATTATCCGATACGGATTAGAGATCAAATTCCTGTCCCGAGCAATAGCACAGAACATAAGATTTTTGAAGTGGACAGATATGGTAATAAGGTGTGGGAATATATCGGTTTAGCTCAACCCCATGAAGTAGAATACTTACCGAATGGTCATATTTTAGTTGCGGACACAGGATATGATAGAGTGATCGAAATTGATTATCCAAATAAAAATATTGTGTGGGAATGGAAACCAGGACTTATTAATTGGACGCAAATTAATCCAAAATGGGGTTCTGATCATTATTATAACAATCCAATTACCTTCGATTGGACCCATCTGAATGATGTGGACTTTAAAAATTACAGCACCTGGTCTGCTTGTTTAATTTCTATTCGTAATTTTGATTTGATTGTTGAGGTTAATTATACTGCTGAACGTATTGGACCCGCAAATAATCCGAACAATATTGTGTGGTATTATGGTGATTACGGAAATCATTCTATCCTCCATAGACAACATAATCCTGATTATCTATCTGATGGAAATATAATTTTATCTGATTCTGAAAATAATCGAATTCTTAAGGTTAATTATACGGATAAAGAAGTTTTTTGGATGTATCAAGGAGGACTGAGATGGCCAAGAGACGCTGATGAGTTAGAAAATGGGAATATCTTAATTACTGATTCTTTAAATGGGAGAATTTTTGAAATTGATAAGGATTCAAATGCGATTCTCTGGAGTTTTCAAGGTGATTTGATTAATCCCTATGAGGCAGATAGGCTGGAAAATGGGAATACTTTAATTGGAAACGGAATTGGAGGCGTTGTATATGAGATCAATCGCGAGGGATTCGAAGTGTGGCGCTACGGAATATCGTACCTTAAAAGTCTCATTTATCTCAACTGTATCCTTGGCATCAGTATCGAATCCACCGCAATTCTATTTATATATCAAGGTATGAGAGGGAAAATGCTTTCTCGCAAAAAGAAAATTGGAAAATATGTTGTTATTGGGTCCCTTTTCAGCTTGATTATCGTCTCATTTGTTTTGCTGTTTTTCTATACTTCAATCGCGGTCATGGTCTTTATCGCGATGATGGGGACAACGCGATGAATAATTTATTTTATCAAAAAAATCAAACCTAAATTGATCGAAATTCGAAATATAATCTTAAATGATGATTAAATTATAACTACAATACCGTGAAGAGTAATAATATTATTATACAGAATTTTATTTCCCAAATTGATCTTAATTTTGTTTTAACTATTCATTTATGATAGAAAGACTTCGAGATATTATCATTTTAATCCATAATTGTTTCTTTTAGTCATTTCTAATTTTTATTTTTCGATATTTTTTCATAATGATTAGTATTTTTTGTTCATTCTCCTCAATATTTCTTCGCATTTCGAGGCTTGATTATGGAAATCAGAAGGGAAATTAATGGGATAGTAAAACAAAATGACTAAACTTAAATACTCGATTTCTCTTTTTCTACATAGAATAATTAAAAATTTCCAAAATAATAATAATTGAGGAAAATGAAAATGAATAAAAATACTAAAAAAATTGATGCTGTGTTTGATGAAAATTATATGAAAGTTCGAGAAGCTTTAGCTGGTTTAAAGGAGATTTTTGATATATGCTTTTTCGAGCGAAACTTTTATAATCAAATGGGTATGGATAATCTAAAAGCCCTACATGAGAATGTAATCGAACTATTAAAGCACACATACTCTCCGCGCGAGGTTCGGATAAAAATGCGTGAACTCGAAAATGATGGTCTCGAAGCCCAATATAGTTTTCTAAAGCAATAAAATTTTTTTGATCACTATTTTATATAATTTTACTTATTTTCGTCATTAGGTTTACACTTTATTATAGATATTTATAATTATGTGATTGAATTTAGTTAAAAATTATTGGGAAACAAATCCCCCTTTTATTGAGGATTATCAGTTAATTCTAAATTTGATTCAATTATACTTTTATATACTTTTAGAATGTAGTAATAATAATAACTAAAGGTAAAAATTATGACTCAAGCACATCAAAAAAAAGGTCTTATTGTAGTTGGAGGCGGTTTAACTGGGTTAAGTACAGGTTTAACCTGGGCACTGAATCAGGATGTTAAAGAAAACTCCGT
>CAYUTF010000107.1:0-6698 GCA_964447495.1 uncultured archaeon | reverse complement strand
ATCGAGAAATTTTTAGATTATTCACGAGCGATGTATCTTGAGCTTTTTGATTTAAAAGTCGAGATGGGGATTGCCGATATCTTAAAAGCACTAGTGAAATGCCCCAAAATAGTATTTAATGGGAGTAAAACCTTTCACGATTATTTTTCGAAATTTAAAATAACTGAACCTGAAGTGCAAGAAATTTTTAATGTATTCGCAGAATTTAGTGCGTTACCTTCAGAGAGGGTTGCTGCTATAGTTCCTATTTCCGCTATGAATTCATTACTGGATGGCACTTTTCGGCCAACAAAAGGATTTATCGAGCTTCCAAGAAAGATAGAAGAACACTATAAGAGCTTAGGTGGAGAGTTAATGCTGAATACGACGGTTGTAGACATTTTGGTTGAAGATGGTCAAGTTAAAGGTGTAAAATTGGATTCAGGAAAGGAAATTTATTCTGATTATGTGGTAACAACCATCGATCCAAAAGTAGCGATGATAAATATGGTGGGATTAGACACTCTTAGAGCACTGAATGCTAAATATGCACAGAAGGTTGAGAATGTTAAGATGTCCACGTCTTCTATGAATTTAAGTATAGGATTAGATGATAAGATAGATTTAGCCGCTCTTGGGTTAGATTGTGGATATAATGTAATCACAACAGGGGGAGATACATATGATAGGTTATTTGATGCCTATGAGAAGGGAGAAATTGGATTTACTGAGAAACGATTTCATATCGGTGTAGTGTGTCCCTCATTAACAACTGGAGGAAAGCCTAACATCACGGTAAGAATTACTCCAATGGCATTAGCTGATTGGGAAGAGTTACGAGAAAAAGATCCGGAAAAATATAAAGAACGAAAGCAGAAATGGGCAGATTTTTTCATTGATAAAGTCGAGAAATATTTAATTCCTGATTTACGAAAACATATTGTTGTGCTAGATATCTCAACTCCAGCAACCTATGCGCGATATTCTGGTTCTCCTACAGGAGCTATATATGACATGGCACCCTATACAGATAACTTTGGGAGGACTCGATTAAAAATGAGAACTCCTGTGAAGGGCTTATTCCAACCGAAATTTGTTCATGGGGTTTTTGGCTGCTTACTGGCTGGGATGCAAGTGAATGATATGATCTTAGAAGGCAAGATAATGAATGGGAATGCTCGATACAAAGTCTAATTCTTTTTTTTTGTTTTTACTTTAACATTTTTCATTTTAATCATTATATATTCTGCAATTATTTTTGTAAGCTTGCTTTTGTCGTTTATCTTATTTAAACAATCGTTTATCTTCAATATACTTAACTTTTTGAGGGTTTCCTTCAGCTCTATAAATTTTATTGTTTGAAATATCAAACACCGAAGACCAAATAGTTGCAAAATTTAATGCTTTATCATATTGGCATATAAACCCAAATTTCCCACTGAGTATAGCTTTAGCATGTTCAATAGAATCATGATAATTAATATTTTTTAAAGCATTAAATGCAGTTTGATATCTAACTTCAGAGAAATATTCATTTCGTTCGCTAGCATCGTGCTTCCACATCTCTTTTGATGTAAAATGATTTACTGTGATAATAAAGCTTTCACCAACTTCATTTTTTTCAGGGTATCGTATGTGTATTTTTAGTGGATTACATTCTACTACCACCATTTCACCTTTTTTATCTGTTAAAAGTATATTGCAGCTTGAAGCTATCGGTAGTTTTTTTAAAACCTCGATACTCTCATGAACAGTTTTACAATTTTCTAGTATATAACGAACTAAAAATACAGAATTTAACCCTGGCTTTATTTCCTCTAGTTTCGGCATTACAAAAGTCATTGCTGTAACCAATCCTGATTCATTTATGCCTTCTTCTCCATTAACAAAAGAGGATGTGTTCAAAATGAAGCCTAGTTTATTTTCAGGTCTATAATATATACTTTTACTTACCTGTTCTAAAAATGGTGGCAGATCATTATCTCTACCATAACAAATTTTATCATTATGTTCAAAACTAAATGCGGTGCATCCTCTTATTTCTACGCAATTTCCTTTGTTAATAGTATGGCAACATCCCATACACATCATCCAAGAAGTAAATAATTCATTATCATATCCTATCACATCCGTAATACCCTTAATTTCAGCTACCACTTCGGGGAAATATTGTTTTAATATAAGCCCGCTTTTTCTGCCAAATTCAGTTTGAAATGGGTCAAGCTTAATAG
The DNA here is from genome assembly GCA_964447495.1 of uncultured archaeon. GTDB lineage: Archaea > Asgardarchaeota > Lokiarchaeia > Sigyniarchaeales > SOKP01 > SOKP01. Next base: position 4,488 of record CAYUTF010000107.1, on the reverse strand, counting down.
GAAACTGAGCATTACTTCTTTTGAATATGTTACCCATCTTTCGCCCCATATCATAATGGTTTCCTTTAAATCTTGGATGGTACATTTTTTTGGCCTCTAATACGATTAATCCCAATTATCTTACTATATCCATCATTCATTACTTATTCCAGATACTAACTAAGATCCAAAAATCTAATTTTTGTATAATAACCTTTCCATTATGAGCAAAAAATTCGATTTGCAATGGAACATTTTCTTTTGGTATTAATTGACCGGAAATTACCTCTCGATCATTAATAAAAACTTCAACAATCGAAACATCAATAAAGATATGAAGTTTCAATACATTATTTAGTAAATCCTCTTTAAGAATGCATTTATCGTTTCCTAACCAAAACTCACGAGTAATTAGGTTATATGTAATATTATTTTTATTACTCAAATCCTTTGATTCAAATAGGGTTATACCAAATAATTCAGCATCTCCTAACTTAACTTCTGCTATAATTTCAATGCATCTTATTTCACTTTCTCTAAAAATATTAATTGATTTACCTTCAATGTTGATGTTTTTATACTTTTTATGATTCATTCGCAATTTTTGAAGTTCGGGGACAACCATATAGCGTAATTTATCATCCATGCCAAGAGTTAACATTCTTGGCAATGTTAAACAACCACTCCATCCACTTGTTCCTTTAGCACTTAACCACCCCCACATAAGTACTCTTCCGTTAGGATCCTTCATGACAACTGGAGCGTAAAATTTCTGTCCATAGTCAATTATGTTCCATTCACTTGGGTTGAATTTCTTATTTTCATAGCTTCCCACAGTATATAGCACTTGACGTCCAATTGAAAAGACTTCATCAGTGTAAAAGTGCTTTTTAAATGTAGATATTAGTAAAATATGCTTTCCATTTATTTGAAAAAAGTTTGGACATTCCCATGTTATTCTTTTATTGATTTCTTCTTGAGCAAAGATAGAAAGATATGTCCAATGGATAAGATCTATCGATTGATACAATAATATGACTGGCTGGCGTGGTTTATATATGCATCCCGCTAATATTGCATACCATATATTATCTTCTTTCCAGATATATGGATCACGCCATTCCCTTATATCAAGATTATGATGCAGCGCTGATGTCATAATGGGGTTCTTGACATATTTCTTCCATATGATCATATCCTTCGTGCTCGTTGCTAGCCATTGTTCTGATCCTTTATGTTGAGTTTTTTCAGGACCAATACTAGTGTAAATTATGGTAGGCACTCCATTTTGAATAATTGCATTACCTGAATAGCAGTTATGTTCACCCTTTTCTTTGGTTGGAGTTAAAGCAATTGGTAAGTGTTCCCAATAGACAAGATCATTGCTTTTCGCATGGCCCCAATGAAGATTACCCCAAATAGGTTCATCAGGGTTGTGTTGATAAAAAAGATGATACTCGCCTTTATAGAAGATTGGAGCATTTGGATCATTCATCCAATTAGCGGGAGCAAGAAAATGGTATTGTGGTCGAAGTGGACAAGATTTTGCTCTCTCTAAATCGTCTATATTATAAATGAAATCCATATGATTTACTTTATTATTCTTTTATCAAAAAAATTTTAATAACCATATTTAATTTGCTAATTTCATAAGAATTTCTTAGTTATATAGAGATAGTTCTTAGAATTTCATTAATTAAAATCTACTCTCGGAAAGAGCACTATGAAACCCTTTAAAACTAATTATTATTTAATTATTGCTCACATGATTTTATTAGGATTTCAATTATACTTTTGGAATTTTATTATTGATGATGCGTTTATTAGCTTTAGGTATGCGAAGAATCTATATCAACATCATCAATTAGTTTTCAATGTAAATGAAATGCCAGTGGAGGGATATTCTAATTTTCTTTGGATAATATGGTTAACTTTCGGTTTTTTAATGAACATTGAACCTATATTCTTCAGTAAGATATCAGGAATGATATTTAGCCATTTAATTATTTATGTATTATATAAATTAGGATTATTAATAGGAAAAAGTAAAAGAACTAGCGCGATTATTACTATCTTTTATACATTCCTTCCTAATATTGCTTTATGGTCCATTGGAGGATTAGAAACATCCCTTTTTTCTTTATTACTCTTGATTGCGATTTATTTTTTCATTTCGGATATAAAGAGAAATAATAATTATCTTATTTTTCTCTCATCTTTCTTTTTTGCTTTAGCAAGCTTAACTCGTCATGAAGGGTTACTTCTATTTATTGCTTCAATTGGTTTTTTCATTGGCATTAAAATTAGAGAGCGGTCAGTTTTCAAGTCAAAATCTCTAATTAAAGTTATGATCTTTGTTTCATGTATATTGTTTATTTATGGTTCGTACTTTTTGTGGAGATTGATTTATTATAATAGTTTTTTTCCACAGACTTTCATTGCGAAACAAGAATCAATCACTTTAATCGTAGTTATTGAACAAATTGTTTTTTATTTACCTTTAATAGTCATTCTTTCACCTACATTTCTTTTAATTCTATCAAAAACGCGAAAAATTCAAAATATAACCCAATTAGATTCTATTAAAATATATTTATTATCACTTTTCATTATGATGGCTTTTGTACTGCTTATTCTCTCGAGTTGGATGCCTGGTTTTCGCTTTACAATACCAATCTTACCTTTTTTACTATTGTTGATTCCGGAATCATTAGATTTTTTTAATTGGCTAGCAAAAAGGTATCAAGAGGATATTTCACCATTGAAGTATGGCAGATCTTTTACAATAACAATGATATGTTTATCAAATCTTTTACTACTTCTTTCATTTAACTCTTATGTCTACCGCTATGGTGTTGGAATCGCTGAATGTAACATTACATTAGGAAAATGGATCAATGCTAATACAAATCAAAGCGCATCATTAGCAGTTTGGGATGTTGGGGCCATTCCGTTTTATGCGAATATAAGAACAATTGATATCTATCCTAAAAGCTTACAAGATTTGCATGTGTTTAATAATCCAGAAGATGCTGATTATATTTTTACTCAAAATATTACGTTTCTCATTCTTAATGATGAATTTTTCGCATATATAAAAGGTGATGGTCGCTTTACCACTAATTATAGGCTTATTTTTAATGCTCAACTATTTTACATTGAAAACGAATTACATGTCGATTATATCTATCAAGTTTATTTACATACGGATTATTATATTTCCAACGCTTCAATTAATGAATTGATAAATTCTTCTCCAAGATTTTATATCTAAAGTCTTTTTATATATTTAAATTGGTTATTAATTATGATCATAAACGAAAAGATATGATTAGAGAAACTTCAGATTTAAAATCCATTGATATTGCGCAACATAGGTACTTAAGTATTGATGTGTTTAAAGGGCTTTCTGTCCTTTTAATGGTATTTGCAAATACCTTCTCGCCATATGAAAACGTTCCTGCTTGGACTCAACATGCGGTTGATTTTGGATTAACTTATGTAGATTTAGTCGCCTCATTTTTTGTCTTTATGTTAGCTCTTAATTTTAAAATTTCATTTATGCGACGAATGGAACTAAAAGGAAAAAAAAAGGCTTATTTTCGGTTTATTCGTCGATATATCATTTTTATAGGGTTAGGGTTGCTTTTAACTATGTATGTTGGACCTGATGGGTTTTATTTGCGATGGGGAACATTACAAATACTCGGCACCGCAGGGTTAATCTTGCTTTTTCTCATAAATTTAAAGACTTACTTGAGATTAATTATTTCTTTATTAATGCTTGTTGCTCATCAAATTCTCTTAATGACAGAGCTCAAAATAGTCATATATGATGCGATTGAAGGAGGTATCTTTGGTATGCTTTCATGGACCGCAATGATGCTTCTCTCTTCTTGTATTGCTGATGGACTAGGTAGGAGAAAAATAAAGGAATATTTCTTTTACGGGGGCGTAATTTTTATTTTATCGGGAATAATCATAAATTGCTTCATTACATTTAGTAGGGCTTATATTTCGCTATCGTATACGTTATTTTCTGTTGGGATTTCCTCTTTATTATATTATCTGATTTACCTAATATTTGAAGTACATGCAAAGAAAAAAGTTTTTCTAACTAATGAAAAATTGTTTAGCGTAGTTGGTAAAAATGCGTTTATATTATATCTTTCGGATTTTATTATAGCATTTTCAACTTATTATTTGGTTCCTTGGGATTCTCCAGCAATTTTTATCTTTGTTATTGCGTTCTTAAGTGTTCTAAGCATCTGGTTTATTGCATATTTAATGAATAGGGTACAAATGTATATTGTTATTTAATTCTAATAAAATGAAGAAGATAGAAGAGTCATTGAATAAGCAAGATAGTGGAGTGACTTCGAGAAAGAGGCTTCTAAGCATTGATGTCTATAAAGGAGTAATGATAGCATTTGCAATTTTTATAAATGCAACAGCTTATTTTCAATATTCTCCTACCTGGAATAAGGGATCAGAACTATATGGGTTAAC
>CAYUTF010000106.1:4940-9692 GCA_964447495.1 uncultured archaeon | reverse complement strand
TCTTTCCAATCAACGGAGTTATACATATCTTCGATAAGGATATAATCTTTTTCTTTCAGATTTAAACTTTTAGAGTAGATTAATACACATAAAGGTGTTCTATCTAAGATAATGATTCTGCCATTGTATTTTCTGTCATAATTAATTATATTTTTATTTCTTCTAACGAATTGTTGTAAGAAATGAAATTCACTCCTAAAAGCTATTTGTTTATTAGCAGATCCAAATGGAAAAGGGGATATTTTTCTGTATCTCTCTGGAAAAAATTTAAATTTTCGATTCTCTGCCATCTTTTTCTTAAATAGATTGAAGATAGTAGTTTTCCCTACTCCATGAGCACCCGCAAGGGAAATAATGATATTATCTTTGCTCCCTTTGTTTCTATAAATTTTTTTCCCCAACCTAACTTTCTCCAAGCGTTTTACAATCTTACAAATTAAAAAGAATCGTATTGATTAATAATACCACTAGAGTTATTTGATTTTTCTTATTTTTAAATTTATATATTAAAGGATGATGATAATAAATGAAATATTAAGAGAGAAACACTAAAATAATTAATACTATATTATAGAAGATACTTGCTATAATTGGATTGTATATATTCGTGTTTATCTCATAAAGAATGCCAAGAATCAAAAATAGGATAAAATTAATTAAGAAGAAATAGAGTCCAATGGGGAGTGAGAATAATAGATAGAGAATCGAATAAATCAAGGCAACAACTACGATAGCGGTAAATTTCCCAAAGAGATCATTTCCAAAGTGTGCTTTTAAAGTATTATGAAGAACCCCACGAAATACAATTTCTGTAGAAAAGATAGACAGATTTAGTAGAAAAACAAGCAAAATAATCCAATAGAATTCTGCTTCACGGATTACTTGATTTTCTAATGCAATATATGAGAAAACATCATCTACATTAATTCCAAACTGTATCATTAACTCTATTATTGAATTCGATAAGTTACTTATTAGAATTAACAAAAAGCCCCCGATTATTCCTATAACAACAGTAATTAAAAATTTTTTTGGGGAATAAGAAAAACCTAGTTTTTTCATATCATGTTTTTTAGAATAAATGTACCAAATTGGATATACTCCGAATATAATATCAGGGAGTTGACTTAATAATATTGTAGTAATATTTATTGATTCTGAGGCTTCATAGAGTGGAAGTTGAAATGTTACTAAGATGGTTACCAATAATCGAATAATAATATAAACCATTAATGAATTTCCAAATACACTCAGTCCCTCTCTAAAATTCCAAGTCGCTTTATTCAATATAAATTTTTGCTCAGGTACTAACTTTTTATTTGTAAAAACGAATCCTGTCTTTCGTCTATTATCTTCAACCTCAGATTGAGTTTTTGGTTCTACAATTTTTTCTAATTTAGCGTTACAAATAGGACATTGTTCTAGAACAGCAGATGTTATAATAGAGCCACAACCAGGACATTTTCTAGAGATTTTTTGTTGTTGTTTTATAGGAGGTTTGTTGTAATCATCTTTTACTGAAATATTACTCTCTGATTTTGGCTTGACTTTTACTACTAACTTTCCACACTTAGGGCAATATACTTGTCCTTTGCTTACTTTTGTGCCACAATAAACACAATATTTGATAAAAGATTGCTGATCTTTCTCATTTGACATGATAGGAAAACTTGGATTTATATTTTTTATTTAATATACACTCATTCTATTCTACGTGTATTTTCTTAGATTAATATATAAAGTTAAAATTATATAGTTTATGATTATTTTAAACAACTGTTAAATAATCAGTTTTTTTTAATTATTTTTTCAAGACTCACGTATTTTCTGAGAAAGGGTATTTAATTCCATTAAAAGCAATCCATGATCATTCGATATTGAATTATAATAACTTTCTCCTAAGTCTGATTTATTAGCATAAGCAAGTGCTAATTGTGCATTCAACGCAGTTTTCATTATTAATTCAATCCCTTTATATATTAAGTTGGGGCTCCAAATCTTTCTATCGGGATTAGCCCACCAAGTAGTATCTGAACAAATGGCTTGATCATAAAACCATCTTGCGGTAGCATAGTATTCTTGAATAATATTATCTTGAGTGGAGCCTAAATTAGAAATATGAGTTATGAGATGATCTAGACTGTTCAGCATCTTCCAATAAAATCGATGAACATTATTTTCTGGGTGATTCCAAAGGGGATAAGGAATAGAGTTTTTCAAATCCTCTTCAGTTGTGCTCCAACTAGAATCCCTTGGAACAATTCGATTTTTATGGATGGGAAAATGTTTATCTAATTCTGAAATACAGATAATTTTTAAGTCTTCTTCATCGTTAATTAATTCAAGAGCTTTACTAAGGAAAGTTCTCTCATAATTTCTATGATGGTGCCCAAAAGTTTCAGAATCCATAGCAGTTATAACATATTTATCTGTGTTTATCTTTTCATTGTCATTATTAAACATTTCCTTTAATTGAAAAATGAATTCTTTTGCTGTGGTACTATTAAAAGAGATTTTATTGCTCAAAATGTCATCCCTGAAGAATAGTTTTAACCCCTGAGGAGAGCAATAGATATGATCATAAGGCCAGTCTATCGGGCACGCCACTCCGCTTATAATAATCCATTTGTAACCTAATTGGCTAATTAATTTTGTAATCTTAGAATTAATTGATAATTCGGGAGGAAAAAAACCATCTCGCTCCCAATTGGTAAATTCATTGACATTTGTTTCTTCATTAAGCATTATTTGACGTTGAGCTTCTTTTTCAGGAATTAAGGGGAGAATGGGATGATATTTAGCGGTGCCTAAAATCTCAATTTTGCCATCCAACCGTAAATTTTTTATAATCTCTATAGTATCAGATAAATCGAAATCATAAAGCATCTCAATAAGGTTAGTGTTCAAATTCAATGAAAATGCCGCATTTTCATGTTCTTGTAACATTGAAAATAATGGTTTATAACATTCCTTATTAATCCTTTTTAATATCTTCATATCTTGAAAACTTGGCTGGTACGAATGAAGCAAAGGAGCCCAATAAGTCGTCATAAACAATTCATCCTCATAATGAAAGCAAATTAGTAAAAATCTTAGAAGTATTAAATGATTTCATATTAATGAATTCTAGCATTTCATATTAGAATTTATTTATAAAGATTCAATGCATTTTTACGGTTAATACATGGTAAACATCTACCACATGGAACATCAAAATCACCATAACAACTCCAAGTTAGCTCAATCGGAACGTTTAGTTCCTTAGCTAAGTGTATCACTTCTTCTTTAGTTTTAGTGGAAAGGGGAAAGAGAAATTCTATTTTTGATTTATCATGGGTATGCCTTGAGATACTTATTAAATTTTCTAAACCTTGAAAAAATGAAGATGTTGCATCGTTAAAAATTTCAAGATCCTCCTTTAAATGACCCCCCACTATAAACTGGCAACCATAAATTGCAGCATAGTAAGCGGCAATAGAATAAAATACTAAATTTCTCAGAGGAATATAGCCTTGGGGTGCATTCGTGGCAGAGGGTACAGGAAACCCATCCATTCGTAAATCAATAGCATCCTCAATATAGGGAGTATTGACCTCTATTAATGGAATGTTGAGTAATTCTGTTAAGGTTTTTGCAGCTAAAATCTCTTTTTGTGGCCTCCATTTATAATTCATAGTAAGGGCGATTGCTTTAAAGCCTTGTCTTATTGCCCAATATAAAGCAGTAGTGGAATCGATACCTCCAGAAATTAAAATAATTGCTTTTTTCTCAGGATTTATATTTGAATGCACTAACCTATCTTCTACGGCCGCTTTTACCGCTTCATTTAATGGAGATAAGGTAAAGTTTAATAATTTTGCAGCTACGGCCCCATCTTCAGTAATATCACATCTCATTACGTCGATCATATCTTTACAGATCCCTAATTTTTCAGGAGCCTCCTCATAAGTGATAAATTCAATTGCAGGTTCAGGTATATTTAGTCCTAAACTTTTGATAGTATCAAGAACCAGTCTTACTAATTTCATCATTGTGGTTTCTGTTGGACCCACTAAATTATAAATCATATTATCATCTCCTAGACCTTCTGCTGCGTTTAAAAAAGCGGTAACCGCATTATCAACAAATATAGGTTGTAGTGGAATATCTCCTTTACCCGCAATTATCACTTTACCATCAATAATTTGTTCAATTGTCTCAGGTATTAACTCATCTCCTGGTCCTAAAATGTAAGAGGGCCGAAATATTCTATATGCTAAATCCCCACTAATTATGAGCTTTTCTGCTTCGTATTTAGACCAAAAGTAATCGTTTTTTGCCCAATCTCTTTTCCCATACTTATCAACTCCTAAGCCTGACGGATAAATAATTCTTTTAACCTTTTCTTCCCTAGCAGCTTCAATTATCTTTTGTAAACCTTCAATATTTACTTTTTCAAATGAATCTTTGTTTCCACATACGATATTGGCAAAATGGATTACAGCTACACAGTTTCTAAAAGCATTCTTATATTCCTCTATATTAAATTGCGAAATGAGATAAGAAATAGCGCCTAAATCTTTAACCTCATTGATTACTTCTTTTCTACGAACAATCGCATGTACTTCCCAACCCTTTTTAACTGCCATCTTTATAGTATTTTTACCTAAATATCCATTTGACCCGGTAATAGCTACAATTTTAGAATTAGACATATCATCACTGTGAAATAAATATTATATAAAACCTTATATATTTAATTTCAATAAAATA
>CAYUTF010000106.1:0-4840 GCA_964447495.1 uncultured archaeon | reverse complement strand
AGATCTACAAAATTAATAGTTTCCGCGTTTTGACATATACAACTGATATGGATGGTCTTTCCTTCTTTAATTGCTTCAAGTACAAATCTCAACATGGGACGTGTTTCTATTTTTACTCTACCAACGCTTACTACTCTTGCATTACCCAAATTATCCACAACGAAAACATTATCTCCACCTTTAATCTCGCTCAAATATTTTGTTTTATAGACTTCTTTCGAATTTTCACTAGGAACTAAAATATAAGCGGATACATCGCCAGCATTAACTCTAAATGGTCGTGAGGATATAAATTGACTCTCAAATACTTCAGCATGAATTAACACAAATCCCATAGCAGTACTACCGATTAACATACCCTCTCCAACATTAAGGAGAGATGTAGTGTCAACACATACCCTTTCACTTTCAGAAATCGACTGAATATCTATAACTTTTGCTTTATCTATTTTTATTTTATAATTAAATTGTATTAATTTCTTTAACTCGACAATATCATCAACTTTCTTAGGAGATATTAATACTCCATCTACTCCTGATTCTAAAGTTTTTAACATTAAAGCTGCTTCATTAACATCCCTAACATGAGCAATTAATTGAGTATTTTTGTAAGAAATTTCTGCAATGAGATTTTCAAAAGGTATAACTTTCCAATCTTGCGCTGATGCAATAATTAGATCGATTTTTTTAGATCTGGAAAGCTCAATAGCTAAATTTAAATCTTTATTGGTATTTATTTCTATATAAAAGCCAATTTTCGGAATTGGAGTTTTCTTTTTCCCTAAAATTTCATACAACTCTTCAAGATTCTCATATATATGATATTCAGTAGAAATTTGAGTATTCATAGAATATTTGATAATTTGGCTTATATTATTAAATTGGTCAAAGGTCTTTTCTGAAACCATAAAATCATAAAAATTCACATTAAATGCTTCTTGGACTAATTCTTTAAAATTATCAGATAAATCTTGAAAATCTAAGATTACTTTTTTCATTTTTTTTCATCTTTCAATAATTGGACTATGAAAGTTTTTTTGCTAAAAATTTTTTATGTTTATTATATTCTAATATATTTTTAAGTTAAAAAAATCATATTAATTATAGAAGAGATACAATATTTTTATCTTCCAAATGGAGATGAAACATAAATGGGTTTAAAGAAGAAGTTATTCCCCCGAAAGGGAAAGGAAAAAGATGAGCTTATCATTAAAGCAAAAAGTCATATCCGAAAAATCTCTCTTGCAAATAAGACTTATAGCAAAAGGTCAGAAATTGCTCGAAAAAATGCAAAGATTGCTTTAAAAAGAGGAGAAAAGGAAAGAGCAAAAAATTATTTAATTCAATATAAACAATATCAACAGAAAGTAGATCGAGCTAATAATATAAGGGCTAAAATTGAACGTCAAATAGAAGCTATCGAAGAGGGTCAGATGATCTCTATGACTGGCGATTTGATGGGAGGAATTAGAGACGAGTTAGAAACAATTGCTACAAAAGCGGCACCTACAAAAATTGCAGAGATTGCCGAGGATTCTGAGGCCTATGTTTCTGAAATAGAGGAGTCTGCAGAAATATTAGCAGGAGATCCTGAAATAGATCTTGCTATAGATGTTTCAGATGAACTTAATCAATTAGAAACTGAAATGTTATTAGAACAGGGTGGACAAATGCCAGATGTGCCAATAGATGAACTTCAATACATCAGTGAATTCGATTTAGAAGATGAAGAAGCCCCAGAGATAAAAACAAAGGCTAAACTTGAAGATGAAATTGAAAAACTAAGAAAAGAATTAGAAAGTTAATGATAATGTATATTTTTTCCTAAGGGTTCTTATTTTTTTATGAATAATATCGTTTTCTATCAAATTCTCTATTGGATTTTATTACGGATTCATTTTCTTTAATTTCTTCTTCCAAACTTTCAATCCTTTTATCTATAAGGTACAAATCCTTTTGTAAATTTTTATATGTTCGAAAGTAATCGATTTCAGAAATAATTCCATCATTAAATTTAGAATCCAACGTGTTTAATGTTTGTTCTAGACTATATCTTTCTTTTTCTAACTCCAACATTTTTTTTTGTTTTAGTTTATCAATTTTTGATCGAGATCTTCTTGATGAGTGTGGTAAGGTATAGTCTGAATTAAAGAGATCAGATAAATGATTTTTTGAATATTCTTGATAAATTGACTCCTGGTTTGACGCTCTTCGATTTCTTTCATACTGAGGATTTAGTAGACTTTCATCGAGGGGGTCAGGATCAATTCTATAGTATTCTGGAGAGGTTACACCACCATACTTTTGATACTGTTCTAATTTCCTCATCAAAATATTTTTTCCTTCCATATCAGAAATTAATTCATTATAAGGGTCAGATGCTCTTTGAGGTTGGTAATTTTGAACACGATGAGGATTATTAAAATTTTGAAGGAAAAATTCATTCTCATTATAATTAGGTGGTAATAAAGGTCTAAGATTGTTACCATAATATCTTAAATCTTCTGGAGTTTGTATATGATTATTAATTGTAGTCGGCCAGACAACATTATTTGGATAAATTGGAGGAGAATTATGAATATTTTGATTCACGGGATAATTTTGATATCCAGTATTTGGATAAAGACGAGGTTGATTTTGAGGATAAGGGTTATATTGATTATTTTGTTGGTATGGTGCATTCACTCCATTTGGAAGGTTATTTTGAAAATTAGGAATATTATTATTATAATCTTGGGCAAAAGAATTACTTTTAAGTTGGTTTGCATTATTATATTGACATTTTATACTAAAAAAGGAATTGATGGCTTCCTCTATATAATTAACAACATCAGATAAATCAATCTCGATATCATATAATTTTTTCGCAGTTTCTTCATCATAAATAACAGTCTCATCAAAATTTCGAGCAATTATAATATAGTCTAATACCTTATTTATGCTATTAGGTGGGAGGCTAAATTCATATCTTCCATAGGAAAATTCGATGTATAACTTTTTAAATAGTTTTCCTTTAACCTTGAGTCTAGTTAGGTCTTCTACGGGAGCTTTAAAAATATTTTTACGTTTCTTCTTTAATTTGCCATATAAATGGATAAATGAAAGATCAAAATTAGTAATAAATAAGATCCCTTTATTTTTTTTATATTTATCTTGTGAATTTAAGCCATTAGCTAACTTTGCGTGTATAGCATAGACAGGTTTTTCTTCTTCTGCTAAATTAAGATACTTTTTATACGTTTCAAAATAATTGTTGACTTTTTTGATAAAGTGAAGATCATTTTGAATGGGAATTAACCCTTTATTCACAGTTTCGCTATTACTCTGAATAAATTCATCTATTGATGAATAGCTTCTATTTAAATTTTCAAATATTCCTTCGATAATCCTTACATTAGAATTAGGTTGATTATAGATGTCAAAAAAATACTCTTTATTCAAGGAAAGATGATGAAATAAGATAGTAATCTTTTCTAAAAGGTTGTTTTTGGCATAAATAAATAATTTAACAAGAGAAAATAGATCTGATTCCATATTTGGGTAATGATAACATCGAATTGGAGGAGCTCTTGCATTTTCAATATATTGCCTTATTACAATTAAAGAATTAGCTATTTCCTTAAAAGGTTCTATAAATGACCGGGCATTTTTAATGAGTTCTAAAAATTTTTTTTCCAACTCCTCTTTTTTCTCATAAATATTAATAATTTGATGAGAATGACATCTTGGGCAAGACTTTAAGATTTGATTCAAGTGAGAAATATTTTCACTCCCACATTCTTTACACACCTTTTTCTTACCGTTATTTAAAATCTCAATTTTTTGAGAATTACAATTTTGGCACGTATATGTTTCAATTCTTTCTTCATTCAAACAGTCAGAACAACAACTTGCTCCACAATCTTCACAATAATAAGCTAATTTGATTGTCCTTTGACAAAAATGACAAATTTGCATTTGATGATCTGACATCTTAAATTGAAAAACCAACCTAATTATATGATTTAAATAACTCGCTTTATCAAAGATTTAGAAGGGTTTTCGAAATATCAATAAGTATGTTATTTAAGTAATATCTCTGGAATGCTTAAAAAATGTGATTTAGCCTTTAAATGTGCAAATTTAAAGGATGATCTATAAACAGGGGATACTGTTAGACAAATAAATTATTATATATGATATAAGTAATATTTATTTGCAAATTCTTATCTTTGTTCCGAGTGCTTGACCAGGAACACCTGCTTTTTTAAAATGAGCCCTTACAGCACCATTATTCCCATGAGAGCGAGTTATTATGCCTTTTAATTCTTTTCCAGTAGAACTTGTCCAAGCCACAGTTCTTCCTATTAAATAACTTGCTTCTTTTTTAGTTTTGATATTAGGAAAAACTAATATACAGTGTTTAGGATGGACTGTATGACGACCACGCTTATAATTTGAAATAACACCTTCCATACCAAGAATTTCTAATTTATTCATTGACATATAATCATCCGTGTGCTTCTTAATTTCTATTATATTAGAGTATATATTTCAAAAAATAAAAATTTTCCCAAAAAATCAATTTTAACCCCAAAATCCTAAAAAGAAATATTTTTGAATGGAGATGTGATTTTATTATTCTATGCAAGTTGCATTTGGTAAAATTAGCATTACTCCAAAAGATTACATTGGTAAATCATTAGCAGGATATACACGTAAAGAAGCTTGTTCAGGAAAGTTAGATGATCTCTATGGTTATAGTATCTTAATAGAATGTTCTTCTCCAAGCAAAAAAAATACATATCTTCTGCTAATTTCAATAGATCTATTAAAAATTCCGCTTTCCATTACAGATTAC
>CAYUTF010000105.1:0-9916 GCA_964447495.1 uncultured archaeon | reverse complement strand
CAATCAAGAGCATTGTGTGAATTAGATTATGAAAGTTACTATGAATTCCCAGCACCTCAAGGGCAAAATTGGTATGATATATATAAAAAACTTGTTAATAATAATAAAAAGGTAGGCATTGAATCCTCATTACCAGTAGCAATATCGGAAAAAACACCAGGAAATAAAGTTCTGGTGGATATTATTGATGATTTACGCATAATTAAAACAGATTATGAGATTGGAAGGTCAGTTCATGCTTGCCGGGTTATAAATAAAGGCCATAAAGAATTATTAAAAATGTGCCAACCAGGGTTACATGAGTTTGCCTTATACCAGAAAGTGACAGGAATTATGACTTCAAAAATTATTACAGATATCCCCGATGCTAATTTTATAGTGTGCAAAACCACAGCTGCAGTTTGGCCTCCCTCATTTTCTCATGACCCTCATATTATTCCGAAAATATTTGCCCAAATGGAAGAGGGAGGACCTCATGTATCTATTGTGTACGCCCAAGTCGATGGCTATGGTGTAGAAGTTGAAAGGACCTTTTTCCTAAGAACTATTCCAGAAAAAGCAAAAAAAATATTCGATATTATGTTTAAGGCAAGAGAATATGCATATAGCATGTTACTACCAGGAGAATCAATGAGTGAGATAGATAAAAAAGTTCGAAAGTTCATAACAGAAAAAGGCTATGGTAATTATATTATTCATCGTACAGGTCATGGATTGGGAATTACAGGGCACGAGGCTCCCTTTTTAGCTGAAGGGTATAATAGAGTTCTCGAACCAAATATGCTAATTAGTGTGGAACCGGGCATATATATTCCGAATTTGGGAGGGTTTAGGCATTCTGATACGGTTTTAATTACAGAAGATGGATACTTAAAATTATCAAAAGCTCCAGAAACTCTTGAAGAACTTACACTTCCAATAAAAAATTAAAATTAGCAGATATTTCATAAAAAGACTATTAACAAGAGGTATGTTCAGTTCTTCTTATAATCTCATCTTGCAAGTCTACCCCTAAATTTACAAAGTAATCACTATATCCTGCGACTCTTACAATTAAATCTCTATAAAGTTCTGGGGAAACTTGCGCCTTGCGTAATGTATCTGCTGAAACCACATTGAATTGAATATGATGCCCTCCCATTTCAAAATATGCTCTAATTAAATGAGCAATCTTAGTAATTCCTTCTTTAGTATGGAACAATTCAGGGGTAAATTTTTGATTTATTAACGTGCCCCCCGTTCTTACATGATCGATTTTACCCGCTGATTTAAGAACCGCTGTAGGTCCATTAGTATCCATTCCTTGAACAGGAGAGATTCCCTCAGATAAGGGCATATATGCTCTACGTCCGTCAGGAGTAGCGCCTGTAACTTTTCCAAAATAAATATGAACTGTAGTAGGGAGCAAATTAATATGATATTTTCCACCCTTAGTATTTGGTCGATTTTCGATAGCATTATAGACTATATTAAATACTTGTTTTGTGATCTCGTCAGCATAATCGTTATCATTGCCGTATTTTGGTGTTTTTGAAAGTAGTTTCTGATGAATTGTTTCATACCCTTGAAAGTCGTTCTCTAATATTTCGAGCATTTTTTCCATTGTCATTGTTTTTTGATCGAAAACATTATATTTTAAAGATGTTAACGCATCAGTTATGGACCCTATTCCAACAATTTGAATGTAAGAAGTATCGTATTTAGCCCCTCCATTATTGTAATCTTTCCCCTTAATAATACAATCATCAATTATAATTGATAAGAAAGGAGCGGGGCTATTTGCCCATATCCGTTCAATAATTTGATTACCTTTAATTTTTATATCAATAAAATGTCTTACTTGTTTTTTATAAGCTTCAAGTAATTCACTAAAACTATTAAAATCAGAAGCAATGCCTGTTTTTAATCCAATTTGCTTACCTGTCTGAGGATCTATTCCATTATAAAGTGTTATTTCGAGTATTTTTACCAGATTAAAGTATCCTGTCAAAATATATGATTCTTTTCCAAATGCGCCAACTTCTACACAACCACTTGCTCCCCCATTTCGAGCATCCTTAATTGATTTACCTTGTCGAATTAATTCTTGAATAATAACATCTGTGTTGAAAATCGAGGGTTGCCCAAATCCTGTTTTAATGATACTTAAAGCTCGAATTAAAAATTCTTCTGGAGTTTTTTTACTAATTTGAACATTACTACTGGGTTGGACAATCCTCATCTCTTCAATGACGTCTAATAGCATATAAGATAATTCATTTACTCCGTTTGAGCCATCTTCCTTTAATCCGCCAATATTTATGTTACAAAAATCTGTGTAGGTATTGCTTTCCTCGGCAGTTACACCTACTTTAGGAGGGGCAGGTTGATTATTGAATTTAACCCAAAACGCTTGTAGGAGTTCAACGGCTCTTTCTTTAGTAAGTGAACCATCTTTTAGTCCGTTCATATAAAAGGGTAGAAGATGTTGATCTAACCTACCCGGATTAAATGAATCCCAGGTGTTGTATTCTATTATTACACCCAGATGGACAAACCAATAATGTTGTAGCGCTTCCCAGAATGTTCTGGGTGCCCTCGCAGGAACATAAGCACAAATCTCTGCCATTTCTCGCAGTTCTTCTTTCCTTGTTTTATCTGTTTCAGATTCTGCTAATCTTGAAAGTTCTCTTGAATATCTTAGAGCAAAATCAATGATCGCATCAGCAGCTATATTCATAGCTCTTAATTGCTCACGCTTGTTAAAAGCTTCAGAATGATTGAAAAAATCTAAATTATCAATTCTATTTTGGATATCTTTTTTGAAATCCAAAAATCCCTTATTCCAGATTTTTTTTCCCGCAACAGTATGACCCGGTGCTCTTTGTTCCATAAACTCCGTGAAAATACCAGCCTCGTATGCGTTAATCCAACTATCTTCCATTTGTTTGAATATTTGATCCCGAATCGATCGATTTTTCCAAAACGAAAGAATTTTATCCTTAGTTTGGCAATAATCTTCCTCAGAGACTTTGAAAGATACTTTCGGTCTCGAATTTAAGATTTCTAGATCTTGGATACTATGGCAACATACTTCGGGATATGTGGGGGTAGCATTTGGTTCAGGTCCACGCTCCCCAACAATTAATTCGCCCTCATTTATGCAGATTTTCTTATTATCTAATATATGTTTAAATGCTTTAGCTCTTCTTATTGGAGGAGAATCATTGAAAACATCTATTTCTTTATAGAATTCTGTAATTAATAAAGCCCTTTCCAAAGAAAGTTTAGGTTTGGTTTCAATACTTTGCTTACGGAGTTGTTCGATTCTTTTATTCATCTTCCAATTATCAAATATAATATAATCAGTATTAATGTATAATTTTAATCGTTAATATCGTTTGTGGTATTAAATCTCTTTTGTTATTTGACTTATAGATTTCCTTAGTGTTGGTTTTGGAATATCACCTTTAATGTAGCCAAAAGGTAATATAGTTAATAAGTAATCTTTTTTATCAATCCCTAATAATTCCTTTGCTTTATCTCTATTCATCGACCCAATCCAACAAGTTCCAATATTAAGTGACCATGCCATCAACATCATTTGCATAGAAACTAAGGATGTATCAATAACATACCAATTCGGGCTTGCAGAGGTTTTTCCTACAATTGCAATCGCTAATGGAGCTCTTTTTAAAAACTTTCCATAAATTGCTAGTTCTGAAATCTTTTGTAATATTTCTTTATTTTTGATTATGATGAATTGCCATGGTTGGCGATTCGAAGCACTGGGAGTCCATCTACCAGCTTCTAAAATCATATTAAGATGATCTTCCTCTATATATTTTTTCTGAAAAGCTCTAATACTACGCCTTCCCTTTAAAAACTTAAAAAACTCTTCTGAATTCAACATAGAACATCCTCCTCTTGCATATTTTTAATTTTTTAAATTTATTAAATTGGAGAATAATTTAAAGTTGATTTTAATATTCTATTACTTCGAAGATAATAAATTTCAAAATGTACAAAAACAATGATAAAATATTTTATTTGATGTCCATTAGAGAATTAAGGTTAAATTATTCTAGAAAGGAGCACGGAATAAGCCATAAGTCTGAAGCCTATAAACTTATGAGTAAGCATTATCCCTCGCGACATGAACCGCATGATAATTTTATGTATGCTTTTCTCTGTTTTGTATATGAAGGAATTAATAGAATTGAAAATATTAAAAAGAAGATGCGCCCTCTTTTTATTGCTGCAACAAGCCAAGTCCTGGTTAGTGATGAAGATGTAGAAGAATATTTTTTATCTGCTAAAAAGGAAAAGTTGATCCTTATCCAATCTGATAAAAGCATTGAACTTACAACTGAAGGAAAAAAATTAGTAGAAGTAAGTTATTATCATAATTTATATACTTCCCATTATATGAGATTATTCTTTTCTGAAAAAACCGTCATGTCTGCCACTGCCCTGTTTCTCATCATATTATCCATCATGAAAATATTAATAGGTTTACAGCTTGGTTCACACGCGATGCTAACAGAGGGTTTTGAAAATTTGACGGATTTATTTAAAATTATAATTATTGTAGTCATCAGTTTTAAACTTAAAAAGGATAGAATTGCTAGTATAATCATCATAGGGATGATGCTCTTCACAGGATTTACTTTAGTGTGGTCTGGAATAGAAGCATTATTAAATCCTACGCCAATTATTCCCACGATTCAATCATATATCATTGGCATTGTTTCGATTATATTAAATTTAGGCTTATTATTTCTTAAGAGCATGGTAGGAAGAATCTCTGGCAATATTTCTCTTTTAAGTGATTCTAAAGATGCTCAATTAAATATGCGCATCTCTGGAGGCGTACTGATTGGTTTAACATTTGCCATCTTTAAAATTTATTTTGTAGATGCACTTGTTGGAATTATTATTGCGATTTTAGTGTTCATTGATGGAATTGCGATAATAAGAGAGTTGCTTGTAAAGGAAGAAGATTTTGATATCACATCTATAAAAGTATATGCCGACAACTTATATCATACTCGTTTAACTTCATATATATTGGGCAGTATTAGAAGAGAAAATTTAACTATGGAACAATTATTATCTAACTTTGAAATAGGATTAGCTGCAGGACGTTTATATTATGAAGGATTTGCGGATTTCTTCTATACAGAATTAGGGCCTAATATAGCAAAAAAGCATTTGCATCAATTATTGGAAGGAAAATATATCGAGCAGACTAACAAGACCTTATTTCTTACCCAAAAGGGCTTAAAAGCTTTCTATAAAACAAAAGAAAAAGAGTTTAGGCAAAGAGCACAAAATATTGCTTCAGGTCGCCGTATTACTCTTAAAACGATGGCATGCTTTTTATTTTTAGTAGGGTTCATTCTAATAATAATTTTTGCCCCGCAGATCAACCAATGGTTAAATAGTTTTTAATCCAAATTTCTATTATTATAAAATTCAGAATCAAAATTAGGATAAATTTTCTTTTTCCTACCGTCTTTTTTTAATTTTACAAGTTCTAGCTCCTTGAGCTTATTTACATGATAAAAAATCGTTTTATGATCCACTTTCAATTTCTTCTTTATTAAATTATTCCAAATTCCAGGGTCGTCTTCTATCATTTCAAGAATTTCTAAAGTTAATTTACTTTTACTCAGTTGAAGATCTATATTTGAAATGGGATTTCTTTGATAATAGGGAAAATAAGTGATAAATTTTCCAATCCTTTGCTTTCCAATTACTTTATATGTCTCGAGAATATCTAAATGCCATACTAAGTTGCCTGCTGCTAATCCTGTTCGTCTTAATAGTTCATTAAAGTGAACTCCTGGTTCCTTTAAAATAATATCTATGATTTTATTTCTATTTTCATTTTCTAATACCTCTTCTAATGATAAACGATGTGCCCCTTTTTCAATAGGTATAGTTCTTGTTTTTAGATATTGGAAATAATCCTTCTTAGATATTAAGATTGTTAATGCTCCTATTCCAATTGCTCCTATAACTATAACTAATATCCAAATCCAATCATTAAATACCTCACTTACTTCAAAATAAGTGATATAGTAATCTTTATCTGCTTCTAAATCAAAGATTTTGCCTTGTAAGTAAGTTTCTGAACTTGATTCATTAACCATTTCAAATGTATCTAATAATTCCCATGAATCCAATGTACTGTCGTATACCGCTAAAGAATAAACAAATTCGGGATTGAACCCATATTGGGATTTTTTAATGCCTTCAATTGTCAACATTTCAATTGTAGTATTTGTTCGTATTTGAAATATACAATTGTATTTGTATTGAAATTGAAATTCTCCTTCTCTCGGTCCTTGTGGTGCCTTAGGTAATCCAAAATTTTGAATACTTGATTTTGAAGTAATATTCATTAATAACGGATTAGTATTATTTATATGAAAGTAGGTTTGGCGATTCCGTATTCCATTATCATATTCTATATGGAGATTAAGTGATACATTTGTTGTTATATCAAAAATTATCTCATTTGGAAAAATATATCTAACCGTTTCATTGGGATAGACATTATCATCTGTTGAAAACCCCGGAACATTTACAGTTCTTACCGCTAATACCTGGGAAACTAAAAAATTAATTTCAAAAAACACTAATAAAAGAAAAAGCATGCTAAACCATGGTTTTTTTCTTTTTATTCGTAAATATCCCATATTAGCTATTCCTTTTTTTTAGTTATTTAATAGAATAAAGAATTTTAAAAAAAAAATTTATTTAAATGAAATTAATTTACAGTTCTTTTTCTTTTTCTGATATAAAATACTGAACCAATAATGACAACTGCGACAGCGCCAATAACTACGCTAACAACGATGAATAAAGTGTAATCTGGAATTAAAATTGTCCAATAAGAAAAGTGTGTGACTTCTGCCGTTAAATAATCGTCTTCGATTGTTGTTGGAACACTAACCCATTCTTCAGTTGCTTCATCGTAATAAGCCCATGAACCTATTCGATTCTCATTTGTAGCTCGAATTCTAATTTGAGCTTTTGTAAAAGTACCATTGCATTCTATATTGCAGACAAAGCCTTCTTGATATTGAACTCGATTTCTATTACGTATCTGATAGGTATTTCCCATCATTAAACCTAATTCTTTTTGTTCCTCAGTGCACGTCATGTTCATGCGTAGATCATCATCGCCTTCTACTTCAAGGATGAAATCTTTGTTTGCTAGTTTGTGTGTTTCACAATCTCCATTTAATTCTAAATTCACATTCGCTCTGAATCTAAGTCGTAAATTAAATTGAAATGCAAACATTGTCATTTCATTGGCTTGTACCTGCGCTTGCCAATGATCAGTCATAACTGGAACTTCTTTATCTGTGGGATCAATAGCAGCAGCAACGTTAATTGAAAGAAACGATGAGCAAACCAACAGTAAAGCAAAAGAACCAATCAAATATTTACTAATTTTTTTCATTATATTTTTAGCACCTAAATTGCTTTAATAAAGAAGAATTAATATCATATAAAAAGGATTAAGGAATAATCCTTCCCAATTAAAAAAAAAGAATAAATATCTAGCTTTTACAAAAAAGTCTTGTATATTTTGAAAAGATTTTAAGTATCTCAAATAAGAATATATTAATTTATATAAATTTAATTAAGGAAACCTTAAGATTAAAAATAAAGAGTATTATATTATTCCATATAACTTAGATAAAATTATTATACACTTTAAAATATAATAAAAATATTAAAAAGAAATTCATGTTAATTTTAATCAAAATGAATTTCATTGAAAACTTAAATCGAAAAATGGAGAAGAGCTTATGAGTTTAAAAGAATTCACCAAAGAGATTTTTACAAGATATGGTTTTACTGAAGAACAAATTTTGGTGTATGTAGTATATTTAAGAGTCCCGCGAGCTACCTCATCAGAAGTGTATCTTCATTTAATGGAAGATCATAAAGAGTTGACTTATGAAAAAGTGCTGGAAATTACTGATTGGCTGGTAGAGAAAGGATTTCTAAAAAAAGTGAAAGGAATCGTAGATAGATATATTCCATTAGAACCCTTTTTTGAGTTATACACTAGCGAATCAGAAATCTTTCGCAATGAAATTGCAAATATTAAAGATAACATTCTAGCCGATCAAGCAAAAAGATTTGAAAAATTAGAGTCAATTCAAGATAAAAGTATAGATGAGGTTTCTGTCGCGGTAGATGGTCAATTAAAGTCATTCTTTGAAGATTCCGACACTAAAAATAATAACAAGAGAGATAGGATTGGTAATTCACGTAATAGATTTACCGACACCGCAAAAGGTTTGGAAGAGAACCTTCATAAAATTGCTGATTCTTTAAATTCAGATTTAAAGCAATATAATGATTCAAAAGTAAAGGAAACTGAATCGGCAATAATGAAGAAAAAAGAGAATTTGACCACTCTTGTAGCTGAATTATTGAAAGATTTTTCTCAACGGGTGGAAAATTTAGAAAAAGAGTTGAAAAATGAACTTGATGAGCATGTTGAAAGACATAAGAATATCTCTAATGATTTAAAACCACGAATGGAGCAGATTCTGGAAAAATATTTAGAGCGAATGGATAAAATTATTACTGATCTCAAAGAAAGAATTTCAAACCTATTAAAAGAACATCTAACTCACCTCAAACACACGACAGATACACTCCAAACAAATTTAAAGTCCGTAGTTGATGATAGACATCGATTACTTACTGATCAATCTAATGATTTTAAAAATACAACGTTAACTTTAATTGATAATTTATTAGAGCATGCAAATCGATTTACCGATTTCACGGCTGATATGGGGAAGAAAGGATTTTTTTGGTTAGGGAAAAAGAAAAAGTATAAAGCGAGACATGAAACTACAATTCAGAATGTCTTAAAATATACAGAACCTATGAAAGATGACTTTATTAAAGTCACAGAAGAATACATCAGTAAAACACGAACTACCGCAGATAGTTTGAAAGGCGAAGTTACCGAAATTATGACGAAGGAAAATGACAACGTGGTAGTGGAAACTAATGATCTAGATGGTAAAGCACAGGAAACAATCAATGTACAACTGGAGACATTAGCTACAGATATGGCAGGAGAAATAGACTCAACTTTGCAAGGCGGAGTAAAGGATTGTTCAGAAACCACAATTAAGTTAAAGGATTCCTTAGAAGGATCCTTAAAACAACATCATCGTCAATATGGAGATGCTATCAATACCCATAAGGAAGGAAGTTTAAAGCATTATACCGAATTCGATACTGATGTAAAACGATTCAATGAAAATTGGACCCGTGAAGTAGATAATAAGTTCATGGCGGGCAAACGAGAAACTACCGAAAAGATTACATCGGAGATTAGTTTATGGGGTGATGAATCTGCGGATTTAGATAGAAATCTGACCGAAATGCTTACAGAGCATAAATCCAAATATGAAGAAAATGCGAAAACACTTCAAAGTAGCCTTTCCAATACTACGCGAGACACTACACAAAATATAAAAGATGCGATAGCGGATTTTACTCTTCAATTTATGAACTCTATTGATGATTCTACAGAATTGGCTGAGAAGAACGAAGATAAGTTGAAAGATATCTATAATGCCGCGGCAAGCATCCCTGAGATTAGCGAAATTACAACATGGCAAATTATTGGGAGAGATGCGTTAGTAGCTGCCATAAAAGACGCGATCTTTCGGGTCAAATCGTCAATCATTATTGTTATGCCTGTCGTTATTCCAGAAGTTCTACAAGTGATCAGCGAATACGCATATCAAAAGAAAGCAGTGCGATTTCTCTTAACGGCCTCCTGGGAAATGACTCAATATGGACCAATCATCCAGAAAATGATGCAACTCGGAAATATTCAATTCCGACAGCTATCCACCAAAGGCGAGTTTTTCGCACTCAC
>CAYUTF010000104.1:0-10082 GCA_964447495.1 uncultured archaeon | reverse complement strand
GGTTTTTATTTACAATTTTGTATTATTTAATTTGAGAGGTGAAAAAAATGAATAAAACAAATAAAAAAAATAAAGAAATCAATAAAACACCAACAAAAGCAGATACTTCCTATTATGGACAATTGAAAAGAAATAGAGATGCTTTTCTTAAAACACGACTAGTATGGGAGGAGAGATTAAAAAACAATCTCAAAGATTTAGAACAACTGAAGTCCCAAAACGGAAAAAGAACAATCTTTGGCACCAAAAAGCTTATGCGACTTATAATAGGATATATGGAATGGGACGAGACCACATTAAGAATGATGAAGGGTGAAACTATTATTTATTCTCATGCTAAATTCAAAAGAGAAGCCGAACAAAAACTACGAAAAAAATATACAATTCCTGATTATATCCCTCTACTTTATAAATAATTTTTTTCTAATGGTGATTGAAAAAATGAAAGAAAAAAATGGTTTTTTAAAAGCTAAAACAGATGTCGAAATTTCTCTACGAAGAGTTTTATCGAATAAGAAATTGCCTATAGAACTATATATTCAAAGCGTAAGTTTATATATCGCAAAATTAACTTCATTAACCTATTTAGTAAGACAATATGAAATTAGAAAAAAATTAGGATATGCTCCTTTTAAATATTCGGATTTTAAAAAGGTTGAACAAGAGATTCGAAAGAAGTTTCACATCTCTGAATCTATTCCTCTAATATACCGATGAGGTTAAAAAGAAATGAGTGAATATTTTACCGAACAAGAATTTGAAGAATATCTGGATAAATTGGATAAATTAAAACCATTAAACGATAAAGAATGGAAAGAATTTCAATATATCATTAGAAGTTCTTATCATGCTAGCCCAAATGAATATTTATATAAGAGCTATTTAGATAAGAGAAGCAAAACACTTTTTGGAAAATATAAAGTCATACCAGCACCAGATCCAAAATTGATAGTGAAAAAACCATTGAAAAGACATGATAAAGAGATGCGTCTACCCAATTATACTCTTTTTGGATATATTAAAAATAAATTTGGATGTAATATGGCAGGTCAAAAAAAATGATGGAATGTCCATATAGATTTATCTGTAAATATTATATTGTTGATGATTTTTGTAATACTACGAAACATATTTTATGTGGATTTTATAAAGAATATGAACAAAATAAAGGAATTGAAAATACTACCATTGGTGAAGGAAAAAAATGAGTGAAAAATTTACCGAACAGGAATTTGAAGAATATCTGGATAAATTGGATAAATTAAAACCATTAAACGATAAAGAATGGAAAGAATTTCAATATCTTCTTAGATATTCTTATCATGATAGTCCAAATGAATATTTATATAATAAATATTTATATAAACAAAATACAATACAACTTGGAATACATGAAAGCAAACCAGAAACATTTATTTCTTTTTTTATTTCCTGGCCTAGTATTTTTTGAGAGAAAAGGGGGTATTCGTTTCATTTACAATTTTGCGATCTCGTATCTTAACTTTAGATTCAATCCCTCCAATAAAGATTTGAATCCATAACAAAATATATCTTAAGTCTAATATCCCCTAGTAAGATGTTTTGGTTAAACTATTTCCTCCAAAGAGATATATTCCTTATATCCGAATTATTCTCATGAAGAAATCAAAGTGAGAATAAATATTTCAAAAGTGATATCACACTACTAGTAAACAGATCGTGAAACATGAATTTCACGTAATTTGATCTATACCTACAGTGTATCCTGATAATATTCAATGATTATAGTTTAAAGAACCATTTTTTCTTTTATCTCTTGAACCATATTAGCGCCATCATCATTAATTTCCGTAACTATCTCCCGCAAAATTTCATTAATTTCAATTCCTCCTAAATTACAGGAAATATACAATAGAGAGATAATATTCTTGGCTAATGATCGGAGATTTTTTATGTCAGTTATGGGAATCCTAATACCTAATGCTTTTAAATCCATATGTGTTTCTTTTTCTTGCTGACGAATTACAAGTAAAACATCATTCTTACGGCCTTTCCAAACTTCGGTGACCCCTCTGAAATTTAATACATATCTTTTGGTTGGGCTCCCGATCCCCTTGACATCATTGGTGAACTTTAATGGTTCAGAGTTCCTTATAGTCCCAAGCCCAAAACTTCGATTACTTTTATTGGTGTTATCTACTTTTTGCTTCATTTTCACGACTTCATCAGTCAATTGTTCGATCTTCAGCGACAATTTTTCAAATTTATCAAGGAACAATTCTTTATCAATAAGGTTCTCACATTCATCCATTTAATTTGCCACCTTAAAATGAAGTATGATATTCTTTGATTGTTTTGTTAATAAAACTAATTATTAAAGGATTAATCTAGGACAAATTAGTAATTTATTATAAAATAAGAAAAAATATTATTATTTTATCTCTAATCTTCACTAGAAGGCTTATCCTTATCTGTTGAATTTAGATTTTTATCTTCACTTGCGTCAATATTCATCTTTTTTCCAAACTGAGGCATCAATAAATGTTTCACGTCTTGATCTACTTGTTCTTTAAATGTCTTTTCTCTTTTTGAATATTTAATTATTTGATAAAAACCTAATACTGCCAAAATCAGAATAAAGAAAATTAGGACTCCAATATTTTTTCCAAGATTGATAATTGATTCATCTAATAAGGATAGAATATCAATGTATGGAAGTCCTGCTAACCAGCTATAAGGAAAATTATGAGCAAATTCATAAGCAACTTTAGAAAATATTAACCAAATGAGAATTGTATCAAGACCAATTCGTTTTAGTTTTAATCTTTTGAAAAGGATATTTGCCTGGGAACCCATTAAAGTGCTAATAGAATACAAAATGATGAATAAATCGACAAGGATTAAAACAAATTGAGTATATATGGATGAAGAGGCGCCTCCAGTACTATTCAAGGCAAAGAAGATTTTTATTAACAAATAAAAGGTATAAACGACAGTTAATATCGAGAAGATTCCTAACCATGCATTAAAAACTTTTTTTAATATATATATAATTCCAATAACGCTAAATAGAATTATCATCAATCCAACAATGAGGACTACGTAATTTAAAATATCCACTACAGTTTGGGTTATCGTAATTCCTGTTAAATTACCAAGATACTGGGAACCAAATATATATCCTCCTAAAAGGAGAAGAGATATAGTTATTCCTCCAAAAAACGCAATTCCTCTATAAGTTGAACTATGTGCCCTTTTTTTTAGATTATCGTCTATTTTTTTAGATGAAAGATATGCCCCATAAAGGATAAACCATGATGTTAAAAAAATGTATGAAAGAATCGAAAATAAAAAGAATCCTACAAGAAGAACTGATATTATGAGCATCAATGGTAAAGAAACTATGAAAATAAGTATAATTTTCCAAGAGGCTATCTCATTAATATCTTTTTTTGCAAATAATGATAATAAAAATAAGAAAACCAAGAATGTCAAAAATGGGAGGAAAAGTATAATCCCAATAAGATCCCATAAATCTATCTCAAATGTGAATATAATAAGTTTATATTGGACAGGAATTTGAATTACTGCGATGCCAATAAGAAGTAAAATAACCAGAATTAAATATTTTCTATTTTCTTTTAAGGTTAATTTCTTTAAGTTCTCTATAAATGACATAACAAAATGATAAACTCTAGATATTTAAAATTAATTAAAATTTTCAATGCGCTCTAAAGAATTAAAATATCAGTTATCTTTCTAAATAAATATTTAAAAGTATAGTTGATCTAATATTTAAAAAAATTTGAAAACGTGAATCATTTGATCTTTCAAACAGAATATTGGTCGTATATAAGTATTTTTTTTGAATGGGTTGCAAATTCTGCTGGGGTTATGGTGTTTATAACAGGATTCATTGCATTAACATGGTTAGGTTATGAACGAAAGCGTAGAGGTTCTTTTACAAAAAGAAAAGCTGAAGAAGGAAAAAGCTTTGATATCACTAAATTTTTAAGAATTTTATCCTATTTAGGAGTAATCGTTGGTATTCTTGATATATGGGCGGGAACTACAGGATTAATCCAAGATATTCCACCTAGCTTTAGATACAGAGATTTAACTGCCAATGAAGCTGACCATTTTACATGCATATTCTTGATTGTAATTGGCATTGCGATGTTTTTTAAGCCGGTAAATGACCTACCATTATCAAGTATTTTAGGATTTCTTGCAGGAACCGCAACTGCAATTGCACTAGCTTTACTCATACCCGATACTGTCGTTGGATGGATTGGTGAGCATCTTATTAATCCCAAGCTTCTATTGGTCATAATATTTATCATTGTAACGGCAATTGTAGCAGTGACCGCGAAATTTTATATTGGTGCTTTACAAGCAATTTCAAAATTCTTATCATTTCCCCCCGTTGCATTGATAATAATGGTATTTTCATTTGTGCAAGGTATTCTCCTTTGGGGCTTAGGAACTTCGATATTTCTTAACTTCTTGTAAAAAATTTAATTTTTATTTTCCTTAATTTATTTCTATAAATAGTCAGAGAGCTTTTTTTGCTGATTAAAATTCTTGAAAGCTAAATTTAGCTCTCTCTTTAAAAGGTTTACCGTTTCTGGCGCAAAACCGGTATAATGATTATTTACTATAATGAAAATCTCAAAGATTTTTGGATTTTTCTTTAAATTTTCAATAGTTTGAAGCATATCATTTATTTCATTCTTATTTTCTCTCTGGATTCTATCAAAACGAGAAAGCTCACGATCTCCTATTAATCGGATATAATACATCTCTTGATTTAATTTGTAATATGGAATTACTCCGTCTAAATATGAAGTTCCTATAAAAATACGTGTTCCATCTGCGATTTGACTTAAAATTTCTTCCTTAAACCATGAATTATGTCTTAATTCAATCACGTACTTGTAATTTGGAGGGGATTGATTGATAATAAATCGGATTTGATCTAGATGTTTTGGACTATATTGCAACCATGGAGGAAATTGAAATAAATACGCATAAATTTTGTTTTTAAGAGGCTCTAATTGTTCAAAAAATTGGTTAATTAGCACATCTACATCGGAATTGTTTAATTTATGTGAGATATTTTGCCACACTTTCACTATAAAGCGAAAATCCGAAGGTACCTTTATATTCCAATTAATAACTGTCTGTTTTGTAGGCAAACTGTAAAATGTTGTATTAATTTCAACAATATTGAAAAATCTGGAATAAAATGTCAAATATTTCTGTGCATCTAACCTTCTTGGGTAAAATGCACCTTTCCAATCTTCATATAACCAGCCTGCACATCCAATATTGATGTTAAGCATATTTACCCATATATCACATTTTAAATATGAAAAAATTTATGTTTAATGTATTAAGAAATACAAAAAAATAAATAGATTTAGATAAGTATTATAAAACCAATTTAGCTATCATTTGATAGTGAGATTTAAAAAGTATAAGTATGTAATTATTCATATTTAATAGTTTTATAATAAAGACAAAAAGATATTCATAACCATTGGAATAAAATAATACTTAAAAACCAGTACCAACAATAAAGGTGAGAAAAAAATATCAATTGATTGGGCTCGTGCGGAGGAAAAGCCTGATAAGAAGCAGTCTATAGAAGGGAGAATTTTATTAGACCTTAGAGCAAAAATTAATGATATTGAGAGGCAACTGGCAAAGAATGTAGAAAATTTACGAAATACAACAGAAGAATTAAAAGAAACAAAAAAAAAATTATCAGGTAGAGAAAAAAGTTTAGTAAAAATGACGGAGAAATTTACTTCCGCAAAAAAAAATTTAGATACTCTTGCAGAAAAAAAATTGAATGTCGATATTGAATTAACCAAATTACAGCCGATAGTCTCTGAATATGAAACTAATTTGGCGGCAATTAACGCAAAAAATATCGATTTAGAAAGAGAGCTAAAGTTTACTCGAGATAAAAAAGAGGAACTTGAACAAAAAATTATTTTTAAAGAAAAGATAATTAACAACCATAAAGACGATTTAGAAAAGAGAGAGAAAGAATTCAAAGATTTAAGAGAAAAAAGTTCTAGAAATTTACATGAAACTGAAGAGTTAGTAAAAAAGATTGAAACGCTTGAAAGGCAGTTAAAAGAAGTAGAATCATCTCCAAAGATATTGGAGAAAATAAGAGAAAAGATGGTTCATAAAGGTTTCCTTTCGGATAAAGAACTAGAACAAATTATTGACGAATTTGAATAATTTATGTGTATTTTAAAATCAAGATTTACAAGCGCGATTATCATCTTTTCAAATGACTTGCTAAGAGAGATTATGTTTTTCACTTGAAAAACATAAATATATTGAAAGATATGATATTTATTATAACTAAATTTAGTTTAAAAGAAATAAATATGTAAATAAAATACTAATAAAAGTGAGGTAAATTGAGTATAGATTGGGAGAAGGCAACAGAAAGACCTGATAAGAAGCAATCCGTTGAAGGTCGCTTTTTATTAGATTTTAGGACAAAGGTTAATAGTCTTGAACAACAAAATAAAACAAAGGATGGCAAAATTGATAGATTAACTAAAGAGCTTAACGAAATAAAGGAGAAATTAGAAGAGACTGAAAAAAATCTATCTAATAAAGATCAAGAAATCTCTACACTTAAAAAAGAGTTCGATGGAGTAAAAGCAGACAAAGAAAAGATATTAACAGAAAAATCCGGATTAGAAAGTAAAGTAAAAGCATCAGAAGATAAAATTTCAGAATTACAAGAGGAACTTGAACCTATAAAAGATTTAAAACCTAAAATGGAACAAATTAAAGAAGATTTAGAGCAAAGAGAGAGGGAATTAGAAGGTGTTAAAAAGGATTTACAACAAACAATATCCGATAAGTATATTGAGATCGAAAGTTTGAAAAATGATTTCAATGATGAGATTGAAGCAAACCAGAAGGAAATAGGGACATTGAAGAGTGATATTGAGGCTAAAGCAAATGAGATTGAAGCATTAAATTTAAAGATAAAGTCTCTGGAGGATTTTATCGAGGAAGCTAAAGGAGCACCTCAAATATTGGAGGAAATCAGGGATATTATGGTTCATAAAGGATTTCTTTCAGACAAAGAGTTAGATGATTTAATAGAAAAAAAGTTAAACTCGTAATCTCATAACTTTTTATTTTATAATATAACCTATTATTTTTACATTATAGTTTAAGTATAATGAAAGATAAATTTACTATGATTTTATATGTCTTATTCTATTCTTTTACAAACCCTAACACTTGAAGAATTTTACACTCTTTTCTTAAAATTATTAGTATCATTCTTTTGTGGCTTTGTAATAGGAATTGAACGAACCAGAGTTTCAGCTCAATATGGAGCAAGAGATCATATTTTTTTCTCGATGATATCAACTTCGCTAATAATATTATATGAGAATTACATAGTTTCCCAAGAGGGATTTATATTAATTATTTTAATCCTAAGTGGAATGATAATATTCTTATTTATTGGAAGTATCTATCGCCTTTTTAGAGAAAATGATCCTGGATACACAACTACTTTATCGATGCTTTTAGCGATAATTGTTGGTATTTTATGTTTCTATAATGAATCATTAGCAATTGCTATTTCAGTATTCTTTCTAATTATCCTCTCAACGAAAAAACAATTTAATAAAATAAGATCACTTCAAGATATTGAATGGCAAGGCACAATAGAATTTATAGCAATTATTGTTTTGTTGTATATTCTTATCCCGGATAACCTTATTTTATTAACAATTGAAATAAAACCAATCATCACCATTTTCATTATTATTTTAGCGATAAAATATTTTAGTTATTTCATCCTCAAAAGTTCTTTTGAAAAGAACTTGTACTATATCTCGTTTTTAGGAGGGTTTGCTCATAGTGAAGCTACAACTATTGAACTTGCTGAAGCAGGAGCATCATCATCTTCAGTATGGTTAGTAATTCAAACAATGTTATTTAGGATGATTGTTATTTTACTCATTACTCCAACACTGCTGTATTATGCGCTCTATCCAATAGTAATTACTATCATTTTAGGATTGCTAGGATCATTTTTAATCTTAAGAAAGAAAAAGACTAAACTAGATTTTGAAAAGATAAAAAACCCTTTATCTTTAAAGAGTGCGGCTATTTTCGCGGGAACTTATTTTATAGCTGTTATAATTACAATTTTATTAAAGATTGTCAATTTAAACATCTTTCTTTATTATATCATCGTGTTTTGTATTGGATTTTTATCTGGTGGGGCATCTTCTTTATTTGTAGCCACTTCTTATGGTGAAGGGTTAATTAATAATGGGAATGCGTTAATTATGTTATCAATAGGTCTTTCAGCAGCTATATTAAATAAGTTATTTTATTCAACAAGAAATTTAAAAGAAGGAAAAGATAAACGTATATATGCGCTTCATTTGATATTATACATTTCAATTACAATTAGCATATTGGTTGTTATGACGATCTTTACAATCTATATTTTCAGCTTACCTATTTTTTAATCAATTTATATCAGAGGAATCTCATGGTAGATTTAAGTTGGGATAATAAAAAAAATATTCAGCACGATTTAGTTAAATTAAGAAACGACTATTTAAATAAATTTCAAATAATAGACGAAAATTCATGTAGTAATGAAAATTTACAATCAAATTATAAAAATAATGAAAGCTGGTATAATACGCTATTTTGGGGAGAAAATATAAACGTATTGAGTTATTTATTAAACTTCTTCGAAAGAAAAATTGATTTAATCTACATTGACCCCCCGTTTTTTACTGGTGATGATTTCTATATAAATATTTCAAAGAATGGACAGAATTATCATTCAGTCGCATATTCAGATCATTGGGATAAAGATTTTGATTCTTATTTACAAATGTTATATGAAAGAATAATAATATTCAAAAAGCTATTATCAAAAAAAGGATTATTGTTTATTCACTTAGATTGGCATGCTGTACATTATATTAAATTAATACTCGATGAAGTGTTCGGAAAGAATAGATTTGTAAATAATATCATTTGGTATTATTATAATAAATACTCTGCGGGGAAAAAAAATCTCCCCAGGGCGCATGATGATATATTAGTATATTCAAAATCAAATGCCTATATATTGAATGAAATCAGAATTCAACGAGATAAACCAAGGAAACAATTAAGAAGAAAAATGGTTAATGGCGTTTTAAAGAATGTAAAAGATAAAGAAGGGCATGTAGTGTATAGGATTGTATCTGATAAAAAAATAGACGATGTATGGAAGATCCCTTGTTTACAACCTGCTTCAAAGGAATGGACAGGATTTCCAAATCAGAAACATCAGAAATTGCTTGAAATGATTATAAAATTGGGAAGTAATAAAAATGATCTCATCGCTGACTTCTTTTGTGGATCAGGTACTACTTTAGTAATCGCTGAGAAATTAAATAGAAGATGGATTGGATGTGATATTTCAGAATATGCTATTTATCTTACTCGCAAACGCATTCTAAATTTTCATAAGAAAAACACAGAAAAAGGAATAAGTTACTATCCTTTTCAAATAAAAGCTATTTTAGATGAGCAAAAAAAAGAAATCTTGAATTCTGGATTTTTCAATGAAGATTTTGAGATTAAAAGAAAAAAATAGTTCAATAATAATAAATTTCCCAACCTAAATAATTTGAAAGCGCTTCATATATGATATCCCCTACTTTATTGAGCGAAGCAGCGACATGGTGGGCAAAACCTTCTTTACATAATACTTTCAATATCTCTTGCAAGTTAGGAATCTCAATTACACCATAACCACCAAAAGTATCCAAAGGGTCATCAGTGTAATTGCCCTCTAATAAGAGAGTTTTAATATTTCCATATATATCATCTGTTTCGACTCTCAGTAGAGTACATGGCTCAGTTTTTATCCTCCCCTGAATAGCACCGAAAGTTACCTCAGCACCTTTTTGATCTGATATGATTGGATGAATTGTCATCTTAGTGTCTTTAAAGAAAGATTTAGGAAGATTACTACAATGAAAAAGCACCATTTTGTTTGGATCATTACCATAATTATTATTCCAGTCTAA
>CAYUTF010000103.1:0-10289 GCA_964447495.1 uncultured archaeon | reverse complement strand
CCGACCACCCTCTGAAAATGATTTTTGGCATCCTTGAAGGAGGAGAATTGAGTTACTTCTTAGCCCCTCGTGTCGAAGAAGCCGAATTCGATGAAAACGATGATATGGATGAATTTTAGCGTTATTAAATTCTAACTACGACGAAATAATTAAAATATGATAAAATAAGGAAAAAAACTTTAAAGAATTTAATTTATTAAATCATCTGTATTCAATGTCTTTTGGATTTCCTCAACTTTTTTCCTAATAAATTTAAATTCCTCGAGATATCACGGAATCGAATTAAAATTTATATAATTCTCTAACAATTAATGATTTTATTAAAAGAAAAAAACTTTTTCTCATTTTTTTATCGTATTTTGCGATTTTTTCTCATTTTTTTGACTTTCCATTAAAATATGATGTTTAAATTTCTCATATGCATTAGGTCCAGATGAGAAAGGACAAACTTTTATGCAAATACTACAACCCGCAGTCTTTAAAAATTGAGGAAAACATTTTTCTCTGTCGATATTAATGCGTGTTGCCCCGATACCATTAATATTATCTATATTGATTATTCTTTTTCCATGAATTGCACCTGGAGGACAATTTTTTTGACAAATTCCACAAGAATCACATTGTTTTTCAATCCAAGTATGTTCTAAGCTATCAGTTAGTTCAAATATTTGATCTTCAATAAAAATCGGTGCTAATCGTTGGCGTGGTCCAAATTCTGGAGTTATGAGCAATCCATGCCTCCCTTGCCATCCCATACCTGCCTTACCTGTAAGTGGAGGGGTATTAACTAACCCACCAAGAGGATGATTAGCTTGACATCTTACCTCTCTTTTTCTTAACCATCGAGCGATTTGACCAACCGCTTCTCCTAAGGTAGCATAGACCCGCATCACCTCCATACCCGCTTGGGGCCGAGGTGCTTCATCAATCTTTTCCTTATCCATCTCTTGCATAAACACAAGAGCGTATCTAAAAAGAACAAATTTATTTTTAAATATAAGTTGAGTAGGTAATTCCGTAAATCCAATTTTGGTAATATTCCATCTTTCCAAGGCATATTCGTTAAGTTCCTTCCATAATTGTGTATTTATAGATGGATTTTCTTGACGATTCTGTATAAATGTGGAGGATCTAATCTCGTTATAATATGGTTTTAAATCGCGGAATGTTCGCTTTCTCCATCTCGTCAACTTAAAAATTAGCTTAAACATGAATTTTAAGAACGAGAATATTTTTCCTTCCTCTGAAAATTGTTTAATTCTCTCCTTTTTGGAAACCTTGAAACCAAGACTAAATAAATATTCAAAACCCTCAGTTACGGAAGATTCATGGCAAGGGATTACTTGATCTGGATAAGTTTTACAAAAGTCCAGAAACTCTAATTCATCTTTTCCTTGAAAAACGAATGTAGTCTGCTTTTTTGGCATAGTTGCAATTAATTAATTTTGATATTTAACTATTTGCATTTACGCAATTATTCTGAAATTGCAAAAACATTATATTTATTAGTTTCTTATTATTCATGATGGATACTCAAGAAGAGCAATATATAGAAATTTTTACATCATTTATAGAACAATTTACTCAAGGTATAGAGGCTCTTGAATACGATGGAAAAAAAATAAGCACAGGAATATTCCTTATTAATTATATAGGGAAACATCCCCAATGCTCGATGTCTGATATTATAGAGTTTTTAAAATTAATTCCAAGCGCCGCTACTAGAAGGATCGATAAATTAGTAGATTTAGGGCTCGTTAAGCGAGTAAGTGATAGTAAAGATCGTCGTGTTGTTAAATTAAAGCTAACAAATAAAGGATATGATTTATATCAAAAATTTGTTCAAAGGCGTCTAATGGGGGTGAAAATGATGGAACATGAGTTTAAACCTGAGCAAATAAAAGTTTTTTTTAAGGTTTTAGAAAGATTCAATGCAATTAAATCCAGCTTTGAAGAGAGACATAAAATGTTTTAAGATATAATATCGTAATTTTTCTTATTATTTTATCTTATTCTGGGATTATTTTTCATTTAATAATCTCAAGAGAAAACTTTTTTTCATTTATTTCACAATCATTTTTTAATTTAATTAATGTATAAAAATTTTAGATTGCCAGAGAATACATTGAACATCGAAATTTCAAAGATAAATTTTTTCATTAATTCGTCGTAGTTACATCTCAAATTAATAATAATTCTATTTACTCTTTAAATATAATAATACTATATTTTTAATTCATATAATCAATCGAGTTTTTAAAAAGGAGATTAACTTACTTTGAATAGATCATCCGATTTATTATTCCATTACCCATGGTTACCATCATTGGAGGAATTCTATTCGGATTTATCAAACCCCGTCGAATTCTTCAAAAAATTAACTTCAAAATTTCAATTGAGTGAATATGAACCCCGAATTCTTAATTTATTTAGATCTGCCTTCGACAATTTGGAAGAGATTAATGATTATTCACCTGATGAATTAAATGTATATCTATATGTGTTTATTAAGATTTTACTTTATATTATTGATGATAAACGAATTGCGAATAGAATTGCTAACATATATTCAAAACAAACCTATGCTGAATTAATTAATGATCATGAAGATGCAAATCTTGATGATATTTGTAAAGATTTAAAGTTAAATACAAAATACAGCGATGAATTCAAGTTTAAAGAAGTATTTGATAAAGGGCAAAAAGAAATTTTAAAAACGAGATTTTCCATTCAATTTCAAGATTACTTAAAGCTCTCCATTTATTTGAGAGATGAATATAGGAAATTATGCCATAAAGCTTTGGTAAATGGGTATATATATCTTGAAGCGAGAGAACTCAAGCGTTTATTGCAGGAATATGTGCGACGCAAGTTTATAATTGGCGAGGCTGGAGATAATATCGCATTGGAAAAATTAAGACAGGAATTTTTCAAATTTGAGGAATTTAAGAGTATTTACGACAATATTCTAAACGAATGGGAATTGAAAAAGGAAGATTTTGAATATTCTATTGATATTAAGTTCAAAGAAGGTAAGGATTTCAAAAGTTTATTCCCTCCGTGCATTAAAGAAATTATAACTAAAGCGGAGGAAGGTCAAAATCTACCACATATCGAACGGTTATTTCTTGTTTTCTTTTTGCATGCTTTAAATTTCCCAAACGAAAGTATTATAGAACTTTTTAAAGGATTACCTGATTTTGATAGAAAAAAAACAGAATATCAAGTAGAATTTGCAAAAAAGAAGGGTTATACACCCCATTCCTGCGTGACTTTAAAATCATTGAATTTATGTATGGCTTCTAAATATAATGATCCATTGTGTCTCAATGGATATATGTCAAAACAATATAATGAGCAGAGATCTCTTAAACATCCTCTTTTTTATGTCCAGTATCACCAGTTCAAGAAATCAAGAATTGAGAAAAAACAAAAAGAAGAAATTGATAATAATGAGTCCAGTCAAATTTCTAATAAGAACATTTAAGGATTATTATAAAAAGAATGCGATAAATCTACCCGAAGTGAGTTTCTTTACAAAAAGAGAATTTGCGTTCCTCTCCTGGGATAAACCAATTATGCTTCGACATATGGGATTTGAGAAAAAAAAAAATCTTAATGACTATCTCATCAACAGTGGTCCTAAACATGTTTATTCGAGTGGGTCACTTTATGCCCATCCAGAAATCCCAAATATGGAAAAAAAAGAGTATGAAGGATGTGATTTAATTATTGATATCGATGTGGATCATTTCTATACTCCCTGTAAAGACGATCATGATAGTTGGTATTGTAAAAGTTGTTATAAAAGCGGGAAAGGAATGCCTCCCAAATGTCCAGATTGTGGAAGTTTAAAAATAAAAAATGTGAGCTGGATATGTGAAAAATGCTTAAATATTGCAAAAGAAGAAATCTTAAAACTCTTATACAATTTTTTAATTCCCGATTTCGGAATAAATGAAAAATCGGTGATGATCGCTTTTTCAGGACACCGCGGTTATCATTTAAAAGTCGAAGATGACAATTTAAGAAACCTTTCAAGTGATGCTAGAAGAGAAATAGTTGACTATTTGACTGGTGAAAATTTAAATTTTGAAATTTTAGGATTAAGAACAAGAAGTGGTATCATTTATGGATTATCAAGGGAAAATATTGGATGGGCTAAGAAAATAACCGATGAGATTGAATCATTATTGAATCAATCCGATTTAGAGCTCCAGCATTTTTTAATGGATTTAGGTTTTAAAAAAAATCAAATCTCGAGTTTCTTAAATCAAAAGAATATTTTTTTAGATAGGTTTAAGAATAGTGAAATTAATGATTGGTCATTAGAAGGGTTCGATATAAATAAATGGAAATTGTTTTTAACAGGTATCGCTAAAAGAGTAGGCGCACATATTGATGAGCCTGTATCTGTAGATGTTCATAGGTTAATTAGATATCCTGGATCACTTCATGGGAAAACTGGTTTTAAAGCACAAGAACTTTTGATTGAAGAGTTAGAAGACTTTAATCCTTTAGACGAGCCTGACAAATCAAAAGACCCTATTGTCTTTCAGCAAAAAGGTATTGATATAAATTTAGAGATTACTGAAGAATTTGTACCAGCAACAAAAATCAAAGGTATTCATTATGGACCATATAATAAAGGAGAAAAAATAAAAGTCCCAAAGCATATTGCTATCTATTTATTATGTAAGGAAGTAGCAAAGCCTATATCAATGTATTAGCATATTTTTCTGGCTAATATTTATTTTCGAATTTACATGTTTAATAAGTACCAATCAATATTATTCGAATTTTATGAATTTAAAAAAGGATTATGATCGCCTGTTTCAACATTGGCTAGCTGAATTTGACCAAACAGAGTTAACTCAATTTTTGCAAGAAGATTTTAATTCTTATAAGAATTGTATGAATACAATCAAGGCAACTGAAATTGAAGATAAAGATAAAATTAAAATTGAACTCATAGAAACCTACAAGGACCATTTTGAATATTTATTTGAAGACCTTCTGAAAATTAGGAAGATTAAAGTAATGAACGCGGCGCTTGCTTTACAAGAAATTAATTTAAATGACATTCTTGAGCCTGAGAAATTACTCTATCAGAACTTAGTAAGCACAATTAAGGGTTATGATAAGATAAAAGCCCTTTCTCTCTTAGAAGACTTTGAAAGCGAAGAGCCTCCCATAGAAGCTTCACCTTCTATTTCTGAAAAAGAGTTAATAGTTGAAAATGTGGAAGAGATTCAAAAAAGTGAAAGTGAAAATGATATCAAGGAATTCGAAGGAGATATTGAAGAATCTGTAGAATTTGAACAAGATACGGGCTATAACTATACTATACTACGGTTTATAAAAAATACCCCTCCCCTAGTGGGCTTAGATCTGAAAAATTATGGCCCTTTCAACAAAAATGACGTTGCGAGTATGCCATATAAAAATGCGATAATTTTAATTAATGAAAAATATGCGGAAAAAGTAGATTTATCTTAATCTTTATCAAATCTCTTTTTAAACTCTTCCTTAAAATAAATTAAACGATAATCTCCATACTTGTCTGTGGTTGAAAATTTTGGAGGTTGCGGATTAATTAATTGTCCCCCACAATACTTACATTTAGACTCGGGGTTTGCTAGCCCGTATTTTCCGCATTCTTTACATTTCTGGAGATATTTTGTCATAACCAGGACCTACAAAATTAATCTCGAATAAATTCAATAGTATTGTTATATTGTTTTGATTTTCTTTCAATTATTTCTAACGAGTCAGAGAGAATATTTTCAGCATCTAAATAATCTTTAGATATGACCTCTATTCGATAAAAAGGAGCTCCAAGATAAGAAATTGTTATCTTACGTGTCTCTTTCGGTTTCTCAATTACTTTTTTTGCTTCAATTAGAGTATCCTTAATTTTATCAACGCCATCGCCATCAATATTCATCAATTTTAGCTTCCCTATGATATTAACAGTGGATATCTCAACATTCTCATTTACAACTTTTGTAAATGCTTTTATTTGTTGTTCGGATAAAGTCCCCAAATCATTAAGCAAATCCTCTCCATATTCTTTCAAGGCTTCAATTGTTTCTTGGTATGAGTCAAACTTTTCCAAAATAGGCCATCCAATAAGCTCATACGCTTGATCTAAATTGATATTAATTCCTTCTTCCTCCGTAAAAAACTGCAAAAGATTTTCATATTTAACCGCATATTTCCATTCCTTCATACGATTATCCTTTTGCGCAGAATTAACCCTTCGTAACGATAAATCAACATGGCCTTTAGTTTGATCGACTCTTAATACTCTTACTACAATCCTTTGTCCAACTCTCGCAAAATTTCGTATATTCTTTATCCATCGGCTTGAAATCTCACTAATATGAATCATCCCTCGAGCATATTCTTCTGTTTGTAAACCCTTATAATCTAATAAATCAATATAGATGTATTGCTGCTCAATATCCACAACTCGACCGATAACGAACTCTCCTTCTTTCGGAAATGGCGTTCTACTTTTTACCATATTTCATCTAGTTTTTTTATAAATTTATATTGAACTATATAATCATAAAGTAATGTACCCTTTTTTTTTATCTTTATGATTTGTAAGTCTTATAATTATTTTTTTTAATGATTTTAAACATTTTTTGAAAAAAATACTTAAATAACCTTTTCTAACATAGAAAAAAATGGCCTCAACTAGGTCATAATGATGAACATTAATAACATTTCATTAATGAGAAATCTCTACAAAATCCATAGATGGATTTTTTTAAAACAGCATTATTTTTTCATCAACATTAATTTCCCAAATGGTAAATTCAGAGTCTGATTTCTATGAAAAATCCAATGAAAAATTAAAAATTTAATCTTCTATTTGAAGTGTTTGTTCTCGTAAGAACCCCTAACGATAAACAGTTCCCAGCCTCTATTTATTATCACGATTTTAGAAATAAAATAGTTGGGTACAAAAAAGGAAGACCCTTTTATGTAGAGTTAGGATTCAATCCTAATATCAAGAAATTAGATTATTATTTGAATTCTGTTCTTAAATTAGAAATTGACCCTAACGAGATGATAAATTGGAATCTGCAGTAATTTTCATACAATGGAAAGAGAGTATAATCTAATTAATACTGACTTTTTATAGAAAAAAATATATATTGGACATCATTAAGGTAGTTATCATTTAATCTAAATATAGAAACAATTGAAAATATATTAATATAAAATAATAAATTGAGGAAATTGATGAATTATGCCTACTGAAAAACCTCATTTGAATCTAGTGATAATCGGTCATATAGACCACGGTAAGTCAACTATGATGGGTGCCTTACTCATCAAAACTGGCGCTGTGAGTGACCGTGAAGCTAGAGAATTAGAAAAAATCGCTAAAGAATATGACAGACCCTCATGGTCATACGCATATGTATTTGATAAGCTCAAAGAAGAACGACAACGTGGAATTACCATTGATTTAGCATTCAGAAAATTTGAAACCAAAACAAAATACTTCACGATCATTGATGCTCCGGGACATGCTGACTTCGTAAAGAACATGATTACTGGTGCATCCCAAGCTGACGCTGCAATCTTAGTCGTTTCTGGTAAAAAAGGAGAAATGGAAGTCGGTATTGCTGCGAATGGACAAACAAGGGAACATGCCTACTTAGCCCAAACCCTCGGTGTAAAACAATTAGTTGTCGCCATTAATAAAGCTGATAATTATGATTATTCCAAAGAGAGATACAACGAATGTAAAGAAGCTGTTTCAGCCTTATTAAAACAAATTGGTTATCCTGTAAAGAACATTAAATTTGTGCCGACCAGCGGAATGACTGGAGAAAATTTAGTTGAAAAAAGTGATAAAATGCCATGGTATGACGGTCCTACTTTAATTGATGCAATTGACGAATTTATAATTCCCCCTAAACCAACGGATAAACCTTTAAGAGTACCTATTCAAGATGCTTATAAAATTAAAGGTACTGGCGTAGTCCCTGTTGGAAGAGTCGAGACTGGAATCTTAAAGAAAGGTGATAAGATTATTATCATGCCGACCGGATTTCAAGGTGAAATTCGAAGCATCGAAATGCATCACGAAGAAATACCGCAAGCAGAACCAGGCGATAACATTGGTTTTAGCATTCGTGGTATCGAAATGAAGGATGTTGGACGTGGAGACTGTATGGGGCATCCTAGTAATGTACCTACTGTAGTTACCCCAACTGGCAACTGGACGGGTCAAATAATTGTCATCTGGCATCCGACCGCTATTGCCCAAGGTTATACTCCCGTAATTCATACTCATACTGCTCAAGTTGCCGCCAAGTTCATTGAATTAACCAAAAAACTTGACCAAAAGACGGGTGCTGTCATAGAAGATTCGCCTAAATTCTTAAAGCGAAACGAAGTTGCGATCGTGAAATTACAACCCATTAAGAAGCTTTGTATTGAAAAGTATGAAGTGATTCCTGAAATGGGCAGATTTGCTGTGCGGGATATGGGAAGAACGGCGTGTGTGGGAATAGTA
Organism: uncultured archaeon; assembly: GCA_964447495.1. Taxonomy (GTDB): domain Archaea; phylum Asgardarchaeota; class Lokiarchaeia; order Sigyniarchaeales; family SOKP01; genus SOKP01. The sequence goes on along the minus strand of CAYUTF010000103.1, from coordinate 1,747 downwards.
AAAGATATTGTCACCGAGTAAATTACTCCTTTTTTTTTGATTTTTTCCAAACTTATATTTAATCTTCTTTTTAGTATTTTTTTATTTATTTCCATTTACAAGGATAAGGTTATCTGTTTGACAAACAGCAAAACGACCCAGATCGGGAATCACTTCATACAATTAAATGGATGTAAAACATTTTTACAAATAATAAAAAAAATTATTCATAAAAACTAGTTATATTACTAGCTGGACAGCTCTAAGGAGAGCGGACGGTTTCTGTCGGGATCGTTAAAAATACATAAAATTGTACGAAAATGTTAAAAAGGACTTTATAACCACTTTACTTATGATAAAGCAAAAGTTCAAGCCTTTTTTAATAATTGGACTGGTTATCATAGGAGTGAGCCTTTTCGGAATTATGAGCATATTTTGGCCGGTGATTATTGGTGAGAGGGAAAATCTTGAACCGTATAACCTTTATGTGCTGTTTCCGATAATTGGGTTTATTTGCGGCCCGCTTATCATTTTTGTAGGGATTTATCGCTCAATCGAAACAGATTTAGCAAAAGGGATATATTTAACGGTTATAGGAGGTATTACTATCGGTCTAGAGCTCGTTGGTATCATACTCATCATTATAGTGAATTTAGGCAGTCCCTTATTTGTGTATAATGTTATGACAATTATTTCTCCTTCTTTAATTCCTTTCATTTTGGTTATAGTAATGTTCATTTATGGGATCACCTTAATTCATAAAAATAGGGCTCTTAGAGTCATAGATAATAAAATAAGTCACAATTGAATTGCTTGGACATATAATTCTCGAAAGCAAAGTTAATTCCTATTTCATCTTTAAAAAAGGAGTACTCTCATCGGGAAGGTTTACTTTTTCTCAATTTTTCTCATTATAAAATTCCATGTTATGTGAATATTATTTGAATTTTTGAATTGTTCTTAGCCTTTTCTAATTAAGATAATGTTAATTGGATAGGGTTGATGTAAGGTCTTAACAACAAAACAAAAGATATGTCTTATTGGAGAAGGGGGAGTTGGAAAAACCTCACTTTTATCACTGCTTCAGGGGAGAGATGTACCTGAAGAGCGAGTACCTACAGTTGGCCTGGAAGTTGAGGATTCCTTACTAAATGGGAAAAAGTGTTCGATCTGGGACTTAGGTGGCCAAAAAAGGTTTAAATTTATGTGGAAAGATTTTTTAAGGGGTGCTGGTTTAGCCGTAATCGTTTGTGACTCTACAGAGGAGAACATCAATAAAACCAAGCAATTATACGATCGTTTTGAACGAACTTTGGGCACTAAGATAATTGCAATTGCAAATAAACAAGACCTACCTGGAGCCATACCCGCACGAGTTGTGCAACAGAAGTTAGGGGGCTTAAAAACCTACGGTATGTCGGCAATACGCCCGGAGCTTAGGGAAAGGATGAAAGAGATTTTGGAATACGAAATTGCCACTTATTAAAAAATACGATAGTTCTAATTTGAGCATTACTATCGAATTATTGCTTAAATCATAATGCTTTACCTATCAAATGTGCGATTCTGATGGATTCGGGAAGTTTAGAATCAATGCACACTCTTTCTAATAAATTAGTAACTTCCTGATGAGAAGCACCTTTTACATGATAGAAAACTTTAGAAACTCCTCCGGCGGTTAAAATTTCAGTTTCATACAGTTCTCCCGCAATGATGATTTTGAGCATCTTTTCCGGATATCGTTTGGGAAAGTTCTTTTTCAAGGCAG
>CAYUTF010000102.1:0-10440 GCA_964447495.1 uncultured archaeon | reverse complement strand
ACCATTCTTAGCTTTTGTAGAGCGGATCATGAGTTAATAGAATGGATTGAAGCAACAACTACATTCATAAGCATTAAAAAGAACTTCGTTATGTAAAAATCCAAATTTTTCATTTTTAAAAATATTTCTAGATTAACAAATTAAAGTTAAAAATATATTTTGAAAAAAGGATTATAAAGATTTATAGAAAATCAATTTGGAATATGAATATTAAAAATATTATACTTAAAATATCTAACTTTAGAAATTTCAGGAATTGATGTGTATGTCTGAATTAGATGAAAAAAGATTAAGTAAATTGAGTATTGATGAACTAACTCGGTTATTTATGGATAATATTAATGAACAAAACTTAGAATTAATTGAAGGAATTGAATCCCTTGTGGAAGAGGATTTTACAAAGTTTAAAAAGAAGTTAAACTATGTTATCGATACAAATACAGAAGTTCAGATAAAAAAAACATTTGAAAATAGGATATTTAAATCTAAATTGATGTTTTCAAAAAAGGATCGATTAAAAATATTCTCTAAAATAAATGACGTAAAGAATATTGGAGAATTTATGGCAAATAAACTCCTTCTCTATAAAGTTCTATTTCCTGATAAAGAATTTAAGCTCGATGTTTTAAGTATTCTCAAATCTTTAAGATTCATCTCAGTTAATTTGGCAAAAGCGGTAAAATTAATCGGATCAGACTTAAAGGATGCTTACTCGATTTGTGAGGAGGTCAAAGATGAAAGGCGAAAGATGAGACGGGAAGAATTTAGACTATTAAATCGGTTATATAATTATGATATGGATTATTTATCAAGAACATTTTTATATCTGAAGGAAATGATTGAAGATATCATGATGTTGGCTGACCATATTAAAAGTTTTTCCGAATATATCCAATTTTTAGCAACAAAGTATTTAATCTTTGATTAATCTCAAAAATAACGAAGTATAATGGCAAACGATATTATTTCTATTTTAGTTATAATTCTGGTTGTAATGGCTATTGCACTTGCATTTTCAATCGGAGCTAATGATGAGACCTTATCCGCTTTAGTCGGTGCTGGAGTATTAAAATTTAAGATTGCGCTTATTATCGGAGGAATTGCCATTGGTTCTGGGATGATTTTTTTTAGTGGAGGGTATGTTGCTAAAACTGTAGGTGCTGATATCTTAGGTGAAGGAATACAATATACAGATTTTATGTTACTAACCGTATTGATAAGCAGTATATTATGGCTGGTTATTGGGAGTTTTGCAGGTATTCCTCTAAGTAGTACTCATTCATTAATAGGGAGTGTTGTTGGAGTGGTAATCATTTATGCCATATTCCAAGGGAGTATTAATTTAGGAACTGCATTTAATTGGGACAAATTAGGAAATGTAGTTCTCAGCTGGTTCTTATCTCCTTTATTTGGGCTTATTATCACTTTTGTATTTTTTAAACTTATTGCTAAATTATATTTATCCCGTTTAAAAGGGTTAAATCAAATCGAACTATCTGAAAGATATTTTAAATGGATTTTACTTGTGGTAGTAATATTTGCAGAGATATGGGTTGGAGCTAATTCTGGAGAGGCTTTAGGAATACTTTTCGGGTTATTAGATAATGGATCCTTAAATATACAACAATACTTCACTTTTTCTGTAGTCTGTGGAATATTTGCATTTTTTGGAATTTATGTTGCTGCTCGATATGTGATAAAAAATCTTGCTTCACAGATGATTGAATCCCGTCCAAGTGAAGGTATAATTATCCAATCAAGTTCTGCAGTCATTTTAATGATTGCTACACTCTTTGGATTACCTATATCTCATAGTCATGTTATAGTATTTTGTATATTAGGTCTTAGTCTTGCTCAAAAAAAAGATATTGATTATAGAGCGTTAGGTAAAATGGCATTATATTGGATATTAACATTTCCAATAGCAGGAATATTATCTGGATTACTATATTATGGATTGGGTTCTTTTGGGTTTGTCTGATAAACTATATATGTATGATTATCTATTGTATAATAATAATAATTGAAAATAAAATTTAGTGGTTAAAATGGGGTCACTTATAGAGTTTTTAAAAAGGGAAACTGCATTAAATGCTTTAGAGAAATCTATAAAGCATGCTAAAGTTGTTCAATCATGTGTAGAAGAACTAGGAAAAGGGTTGATAATCTTATTGAAAGAAAGAAATCCTGAAAAAGCCCATGATGTGTTTCATCAGGTTGACATAATTGAAAATAATGCAGATAAATTGAGAAGAGAGATTCAAAAAGACGTAAGTGTTGGTGAATTAAATCCAAGTGTTAGGCAAAATTTATCTCATTTAGTAAAAAGAATGGATGATGTAGCTAATTGTTGTACAGGTGTAGCAAGAAGAATTAGTACGGTACCAGAAAGATTTTGGGATCAATCTAGTGAAGAAACTATTCAAATAGTTCTTGAAATGATGGAGACAACTATAACATGCGCATCATATTTAGATAAAATTTTAATAGATCTACTTGAAGAACGAAAAAATCTTAATGAATATTCAAACCAAATTAATCAATATGAACATACTATTGATTTACTTAATATTAAACTAAGACAAAGCCTCCAACAGACCAATTATGACGTCAATCAATTTACGGTTTTTACTGTTGGTAATACCTTCGATATTCTTGAAGCAATTTCAGACTCAATTGAAGGTGTAGCGGACTATATAATGGTATTAGTGACTAGTACTGAATCGTTATAACATAGATTCCATCATATCAGATTATTTATGATTATTTCTGAAATATCTGATGAATATTCACCGGTCCTTCTTATACTTTCTATTATATAACCAATTTCAACAGCATATTCGGCAGTATTAGTTGAATTGAACTCTATTTTTTCACATTCAGATATTAGTTTTTCAATCGATTTAATATTCTCGTTTGCTAAACTCAAACTTTTTTGAAGCCAAGCATCTAAACTTAGATTTAATAAATCTAAAGAAAGTTTACTAACACTTGTAATCTCATTTAATAATTCTTTACTAATTTTATTAAAGTTAACCTTTAACACATTCTTAGCAATTTTAACAGCATGATCAGCAATTCGTTCTAAAAATCTACTGATCAATTGATAATTGCTGGCATCTTCTAATGTTATATTCATTTTTTGGCATAATATTATATCTCGTAATACTATGTGTGCCTGGCGTTCGACTAACCAGTTCAATCTGTCTATTTGATCGTCTCTATTGATAACTTGTTCGGCTAGGGTTTTATCCCCATTTTCCAAAGCCCTGACGGCATCTTCGTGCATATTTTGAGCTAATATATACATCCTTTTTATAGTTTTATCAAAAGGCATTTCTTTTGGATCAAGTAAATCTTTGATAAGAATAGTATTGCTGGTTTCCTCAATTATTTCGGGACCCATAGCTACATTGATGAAACTTTCGATGCAATCTCTCATTTTATGTTGAATCTTTTTACTTGATTTAATTTTAATTATACTATAACCCATTATGTATGCTCCTATTAATAAACGGAATAAGAAATCAGAATCTTTTATCTCATCTAAATCAAATGTTCTCTCTTTAACGTATTGTTGAGCATTTATGTACGGAGTTATCATTAAATTTCCATCTGGTTGAGATAATATTCCTACTGTGTCTTTTGCTTGAATTCCATGGCGATCAATCCACTCTTTGGGAAGTGAAACTATATAACTACTGCCACCAGTTTGTTGTACTTTTCGTGTTTCAATATTAAATGTCATAATTATATAGAATAAAGAATAACAATATTATAAAGATTATATATAGTCAATATATTCCTCTCTATAGATATATATAGATCGAAGTCTCACCTTAAAACCTATCTTAAAAGTCTTTATTCTGCTTAGAAACGAATGAAATAACTATATAGAAAATGCATTTTTATTTTTTTGAAGAAATTTAAAAGGTGAAGTATAAAAATATATTGTCTAAATTATATTATAAATTAAAATTATATTACTTTTACAATATAAAATTTGGCAACCTAGGGTAATGTTTATGGAAGAAAAAAAGCGAAAATTTAAGCTCTATATTATCTTAGTGGTTATAATCACTGTAATTTCTTATAGTGTTCTTTTTACTCTTTTTTGGAACTTATTAGCGGAAGTTTTCATTACAACCGAAGGATTATGGATAGGGTTCATAATCAGCCTTTCTAAAGTTTTAATATTAGCCTTAATGAGTTATTACATCTATAGACGTTGGTTAAAACAAGATGCGATATTTACATCCGATGCATATTTCCTGTTTGGTTCTTTTTTCTGGATTTTGACAACAGGAAAAATATTAGATATTTTCTGGAACCTTGGATTTCTTACTGGCAATTTTAATTTGAATTTTCTCTTGTTTTTATTAAAAATCAGATTTGCTATCGTCATTTTGAATATTATACCTATTCTCTATGTCGGTCTAGAAGCGATATTAACTTTTGTGAATCTTTATAAAAAGAAAGAAATGAATAAACAACAATTCAATAAGATTCGAAGAAGAATAATAATCATATATATTATTGTGATTGCTATTCTAATAGTCATAGCCCCCAGGATATCATTCATGAATATTCTGCTTCCATTTATATCATTTCCAATGTTCTTATTCATTGCAATTATGTTTCTGTATATGTATAAGAACAAATACCTCTCTCAAGCAAATGGATTAATAATTGGATTGTCATTTCTCTTATTGATTGTTGCGAGTATTATTCGCTCTCTTTTATCTTTATCCTTTGAAGTTTTTCCCGTAGTACTTGCAGAATTTATAGATATTGGAGTGTATATTCTAATGTTTATTGGTTTCATAACCAGATCGAGTTATGCCAAAAAATAATTTTTTTTATTTTTCCTAATTTTTTTAAAATTTCGTGTAGGTTATATTAGTTTTTCCGTACACATTTATAATTTAATATTAAATTAGTCTTCATAAAAATGATTTGGATAACAGTTATACTAACAACATCCTTTTCTTTAGGATTTCTTTATTTATCTGATATTTATCTTAAAAAAAGAGGGAGCTCATTAAAAAAAATTCTGAAGTGCCAGTTTAAATTCAAAAAAAGGTTAATTCGGAGTAAAAAATTATTAGCGGTTATAGGAATATATTTACTATTAGGAGGAATAGTCTTTACTTTTTATAATGTAAGTAATCGTATAGCATATACGCGAACAACTTCAGGCTTTTCTGAATGGCGGACGAGTAATGGAGAAGCTTATCTCTATATTGAAGCGAATGATTATTATGATTTAGGATATCATACAGGAAAGGGTTTAGCTTTTAATATTGCTCTAATGAAATACGAATTGCTAATATCCTCTTTAATGTTTGGAATGAATTATTTTTCTATGATAGAATTGAGTAGACAGTACTTAGAATATATACCAGAAAAATATTTACTTGAGTTACATGGCATCAGTGAAGGAGCTTCAGCTGGGAGTGGGCTCTATGTGTCATTTGAAGATGTCTTAGTTCAATCAGTTTTTCTTGAAATATTATATGGACGTACATCGTTAGAGAAAAGTGTTTCTTTTGGTTGCACTGCTTTTGGAACAATTAATAATAATAATCTCACGCTAATTGGTCAAAATATTGACCTTATAAAACCTATGGGAGCATGTGGGGCTTTTATATTACATAAATTCCAAAATGATCCCTTAGTATTTACTTATCGTATTGGAACTTGTACTTTGCCTATGGGAAAAAATGAGAACGGCATTGTTATGAATATAAATTTAGTACAATTAAATATTCTTTCTGAGTTAACAACACCATTTTTCGTTTTAGCACGGGAAGCATTTTCTCAATCAACTAATGTAGAACATTGCTATGATATCCTTTTTGAAAATAATAATATCCCTTATGGATGTAATATATTAATCGCTCAGAACGATAGCTTAATCTCAGTTCAATGTTTACCTAATGAAATCAATAAATTATATCCTAATCCAACAATAGTGCACTCTAATACCTACTTAAATGAAACTTGGCAAGATAAATTAGCGGATCCTACTTATTCTAAAGATCGGCAAGAACATGCTGAAACTCTTCTAAATTCCGCTTTTGAAGATAACGAATTGACTAATAGTGAACTCTTGTCATTATTAGGTGATAAACCAATTATTTGTCGGGATGAAAGTGGTCTTACTGGGGATGGTACAGTTGCTTTCTTAACCACAAATTACTTTGGAATTGGAACGGTTCACGAGAATATAGGAATAATTCCAATCTGAATTTTTTCTCGAATTTCATTAAATTAAATTATGATACATGTTTTTCTTTTTTTAAATTTGTAAATATTTTTAGTCGATACGTCTCTATAAAGATTTACTCAATCCAAATAAATTTTTATATGTGTATTACATGAAACAAATTGCTTTGAAATTTCTTGTTTTAGGTGATGGAGCAGTTGGTAAAACAACACTTCTTCACAGATATGTACAAGGCAAGTTTCTTGATACCGCTACTATGACGATTGGAGTAGAGTTTCTTTCAAAACAAGTAGAATTGGATTCAATTTTATGTCAATTGATCCTATGGGATATATCTGGTCAAGATCGCTTCCGATTCATGATAGATAAATATATGAGAGGTGCCAGTGGAGCATTATTACTCTTTGACACGACAAACATGACCAGTTTCGTTAATATTGGGAAATGGGTTAATCTAGTGAAAAAATATTATCAGAATTTACCTATTATTTTAATAGCAGCTAAATGTGATCTTGAAGAATTCTCGATTGTTGGCGATATTTATGCTCAAAAAACAAAAGAGCGCTTTGGTCTAATTGATTATATAAAGACATCTTCAAAAACAGGATTAAATATTGATTTATCATTTGAAACGCTAGCAGAATATGTAATAAAATCAAATAACTTAATTTCGAAATAAACTAGCTAAAGAAATTGATATATATCTTTATCTAGAAATTTATAGCTATATCTCCTTAATATTATTAGATCATTTATAATTCGACAATAAGGGCTTTTTTCTGCAGAAGATAGGACTATATAGAATCTATATTATAAATACTCCGCAATAATCTATATCGAAATTTCTTTTATGTCCTAAATTACAAATCAAATTAACCTAAATTTATAAATTATTCAAAAATTTAGTGAAAAAACAAATGAAAAAAAATGGTTTAGCTATTTTAATGGTAGCAATAGGTCTAATTGGTGGAACGTTTATTGGCTGGGGAATTACCGCTGTTTTAACTCCTGGTGGAACACAAATAGTAACTTTCGAAATTACGGGATCAACTACATGTGAGCCTGTAATAACCACATGTTCTGAACAGTTTATGGTTCTTAATCCAAATGTGGATATTTCCGTAACTGGTACCGGATCTGGTTCTGGAATTTCAGACACAATCTCTGGTCTTAATGATATTGGTATGTCCTCAAGAAATATAAAACCCGATGAGAATGTAACTGCTGCTGGTACTTTAATCGATTATAAGTTTGCTAAAGATGGTATTGCTGTAATAATTGATGCTGATCATCCAAATGCTGCTTGGTTAGAATCAAATGGTTTAACAATGGATCAAGTCTTTTTAATATACAATGGAACCTATGATACTTGGGATGATATTGATGGTTCACTAGTGTTTGATTCAATTGATTGCTATACTAGAGCTGATGGTTCTGGTACAAGAGCAACCTATGAAGAATTAGTCACCTACTTAGGGGAAGAACTAGGAGACAATCCTGGATACAGCACCGCAGTCACTGGATATACTTTAGTGGCTTCAAACTCTCTTATGGTTCAAGGAGTAGCTAGTAATAACTATGGATTTGGATATTGTGGTCTTGGCTATGTTGATACAAGCATCATTGCTGTTCCAGTTGATGGCATAGCTCCTTCCGTATCAACAGTATTAGACGATTCGTATCCAATTTCAAGGTCTCTACATCTTTTAACCAATGGACCTGCTAGTGGATGGGTACAAGCCTTCTTAGACTTTATTTATGGCCCTTATGGTCAAAAAGTCGTAGCTGATGAAGGTTTTATTCGTCTTTGGTTTTAAATGAAAAAGTTTTTTGGTTTTGAATTTCAAATTTTTATTTTTTTTATCTTTAATATTGATTATTTATAAAGCTGATTTTATAATTTTTTATTTATATTATTTTAAAATTCTATATATAATATATAACCTATATATTTGACCATAATATATGGTGACCATGAATTTAATTAATCTAATGTTCATTTCCCCATAAAGAATAAGTTTTTACAATTAAACACCTAAAAATATTTTACGATATTAATTTGCTAAATTATCAATTCATTAATATGATAAAATGAGATAAATATGACCACGGAAACTGTTTTTGATCAGAAGATATATTTTAATGATAAGGATCTTTCCTATTTAAAGAAGAATAGAGATCCAGTAGTAAAATGGATCTTATTTGCATTTGCTTCAATAGCAACAGTTTTTGTATTTTTAATTATTATATTCCTCTTCATTAATGGTGCTCCATTTTTCATTGTTGTTCCTTTAAATGATTTCTTTTTTGGTACAAATTGGCTTCCAGGAGCAGGAGATTATGGTGCATTACCTATTATCGTTGATACACTTTTAGTCACGCTTGGTGCAATTATTATCGCTCTGCCATTAGGTATATTAACTGCAATCTTCATCGCAGAGCTTGCTCCTCCATTATTAAGAAAAGTACTTAAATTCGTCATAGAAATTTTAGCAGGCATCCCATCAATTGTTTATGGCTTTTTTGGGGTGATTATTCTAAATACTTGGTTGAAAGATATTTTTGGAATGCATGATGGAAAAAGCTGGTTATCGGGATCCCTAATTCTGGCAATAATGGCCTTACCTACTATTGTGTCTGTATGTGAAGATGCAATAAGAGCAGTTCCAGATTATTATAGGCAAGCGTCCTATGCTATTGGAGCAACAAAATGGCAAACTATTCGTAAAGTAGTGATTCCTGCGGGTATGTCTGGTATCACTGCCGCTATGATTTTAGGAATCGGCCGAGCAATGGGTGAAACAATGGCGATGACTTTGGTATTAGGTAATAAATTTCGATTACCTGACCCCCTTGCAAATATGCTGAGTCAAGTAGCAGTAATTACATCAACAATAGCCTCAACTTGGGGTCCAACAGTTGAAGGAAGTTTGGAACAAAGAAGTTTATTAGCTCTTGCTATTGTCCTTTTTCTCATGACTTTAATTGTAAATACCTTATCCAATATTATATTAACACGGGTTCAAAGAAAATTTACAGGGCAAAAACCAAAAGAAAAATATTCTAAACTAAAAAATATAAAGATGTCTCAATTTTTTATAAAATATAAACAATGGATATTAACCGCTATTATTTCTATTATAATTCTTTTAATTTTGCCAGATTATATCTCGAAGTTGATTGGAGCAATTTTTTGTATTGGATTGAGTATTGTTTATTATATTTATAAAATAGTACCAAAACAACGGAAAATTTTAGTTATATATTCAGTTCTTTTATCATTTTTGGGATGGGTCCTCAGTACATGGATTGGGATATTTTTAGCTGTATCTATAAGTTGTTTAATTTTTGTATCCTTAATATTCCTCAAGCGAATATCTACGGTTATTCAACAACGGATATGGTTCATAATAATATATGGAAGCTCTGCATTTGCTGTATTTGCTGTTGGAATTTTGATATATTATATTGTAGTTACTGGATTGCCCGTATTCCTTGAACCAGGATTTCTCACAGGAGTTCCAAGTAATAGTGGAAGAGAAGGTGGAATCTTTCCAGCAATTATAGGAACACTGCAACTTACAGGTGGTTCTATTCTGTTTGCTCTTCCTCTTGGGATGTTTGCAGGAATATATCTTTCTGAATATGCTAAAGATAATAAAATTACTAGATTTATTAGAGCTGGAATTGATAATTTAAACGGTACCCCATCGATCGTATTTGGTTTATTTGGGGTGGTCTTTTTTCTCTTATTTCTTGGATTACCAAGATCCTTACTAGTCGGTATCTTTACCTTAGGTTTGATGATACTTCCTACCATCATAAGAACCACAGAAGAGTCGGTTAAAGCAATACCTAAATCTTTTAGAGAGGGGAGTTTAGCTTTAGGCTCAAGTAAGTGGCAAGGAATTGGTAAAATTGTAGTACCTGCCGCTATACCTGGAATTGTGACTGGAGCAGTCTTAGGAATGGGGCGTAGTGCCGGAGAAACTGCTCCAATTATGTTTACTGCGGTAAGGTCCCATTCTACATATATCACTCTCTCCGTTCTTAATCCTGTTATGGCTCTTACATATCATTTATTTAGACTGAGTAATGAGGTTACAGGCGGTCTGGAGAGAGCTGCAGGAACGGCATTAACACTATTATTGTTAGTTTTAATATTATATAGTTTTGCATTTATTATTCGAATTAGATATGAAAAAAGAAAA
>CAYUTF010000101.1:0-10599 GCA_964447495.1 uncultured archaeon | reverse complement strand
TATGAACAATTAGGGGCAGAACGTATAATTTTAGCGAGAGAATTATCATTAGAAAAAATTAAGGAGATAAAACGCAATCTTACAAAGACAGAAGTAGAAATATTCATACATGGAGCCATGTGTACATCAATTAGTGGCCGATGCTACTTTTCTCAAGATATTTGTGGCACAGAAGAAAAATCTGCTAATAGGGGGAGTTGCGTTCAGCCTTGCAGAAGGAGATGGTGGGTTCGAGAGGAAGGTGGAGCAGAGTATTTATATGATGGTGTGAGATTTATGAATTCAAGAGATCTATGCACAATTGCGTATATCCCTCAATTAATTGAAGCAAACGTAGATGCATTTAAAATTGAGGGACGGATGCGTCATCCTCATTATGTAGAGATTGTAACAAAAATCTATCGCGAAGCAATTGAGGCATATTATGAGGGTTCTTTTACGCAAAAGAAGGCGGGTAAGTGGGTAACTGAGCTAAAAAAAGTATATAATAGAGGTTTTACCACAGGATTCTACTTTAATAGAATGACGGAAGAAGATCATCAACATAGATCACCAGCAAATTTATCTCATTATCGATATATAAAAGTGGGTCAACTTGAGAAATATAATAAGAGTACTGGTTTTGCAAATATTATATTAGATAATGGATATATTACTAAAGATGATGACATTATAATTATGGGACGAAAATCAGATACATATATTCATCAGAGGGCTACAGAAATAACATATAATGGTGGGGTTGTTGATAAAACGCCTCGAGGCACCAAGAAAAATAAAATATACATTGAATTGAGAGTAAATGATAAAGTTGAGGAAAATGGTGTAGATAAACTTTACATTTTCACTGATAAGACATACTATAAAAAAGAATATAGCTTATAAAAATCGTAATATCATTATAAATTCTTCTTCTATAGACATAGAATATTAATAGTATCTTAGCCTTTAATATTTATATCGAAAGAGGAAATAAATATGGAAAGAAACAAGAAGAAAATTGTAGAATCTGTACCTAATTTTAGTGAGGGGAAAGATGGGAAAAAAGTGGAAGCTATAGTCTCACAAATTAATAATACCCCAAACACTAGAATTGTAGATATACAGTATGATGGAGATTATAATCGTGCTGTAATTACATTTGTAGGTACTCCAGAAGCAGTTTTAAAAGCAAATATTGCAGCTTCGAAAAAAGCTATTGAATTAATCGATATGAATCAACACAAAGGTCAACATCCTCGAATTGGTGCTATTGATGTTGTACCTTTTGTGCCCGCTCAAAATGTTTCAATTGAGGAATGTGTTGATCTCTCTTTGAAATATGCTGAAGCTATGGCAAAAGAGGGAATACCAGTATATCTCTATGAGGAATCTGCTCGTAAAATGGAAAGAAAGAATATCGATAATATTCGTGTCGGAGAATATGAAGGATTAAAAGAATCAATTATATCTGATCCTGAACATAAACCCGATTTTGGACCAACTAAGATGCATCCTACTGCGGGTGCAATAATAACTGGAGCACGATTTCCCTTGATTAGTTTCAATATCAATTTAGGTACTAAGGATGTAAGAATAGCAAAAAAAGTCGCAAAAGCAATTCATTTACGTTCTGGTGGATTAGTAAACATCAAAGCTATGGGTACAATCATAGAAGGAAAAGAATATGTTCAAGTTGGAATAAGTAATATCAATTTTGAAAAAACACCACTCTATCGTCAAATAGAATTAGTACGATTTGAAGCAGCTCGCTATGGAGTTCCTATTGTAGGCACTGAATTAATAGGTGTTCTTCCTTTAGATGCAGTTCTTAACTCATTAGAATATTATCTACAACTTGAAAAACCTATTAAGCTAGAAAGAAAGCATCTTTTAGAAAGTTATTTTGATTTTTAATTCAATCGTTATAATGGATTGTAGTCTATCAAAATTTTTCCTTTTTTAATTACTTTTGAAATTAAGTTCACTCCAAATTGATATGCTAAGAAGTGGTGATTTGGCACACAATATATATTAATATCTGCATCTTTACCAACCTCTATTGATCCAATTTTATTTTGTCTATCTATTGCACAAGCAGCATTAAGTGTTGAAGCAGATAACGCTTCTGACGGATTCATCTTCATCATATAGCATGCTAATGCGATAATAATCTGCATTGATTCAGTCCAGCAATTAGGATTCAAATCAGTAGCTAGGGCTATAGGAATACCAAAATTAATCATTTTTCTTGCAGGAGCATAATCCTTTAGCATTAAGCAAAATGGTGTACCTGGTAGGAGTGTCGCAATAACTCCTGATTCAGCCATAGCTTTCAATCCATCATCATTGGACTTTAGAAGATGTCCTGCTTGAATCACTTTTAACTTTGCTGCTAATTCTGCTCCATTTGTATCCTCAATCTCATCTATATGTATTTGAAGTTTTAATCCATGTTTTCTAGCTGCCTTTAATATTCTTTCAGATTGCTCTATTGAATAAATGCCTTTTTCACAAAAGACATCACAAAATTCAGCAAGATTTGCTTTTGATATTTCGGGGAGCATTTCAGTTATAATTAAATTCACATATTCTTCAGATTTATTTTTGTATTCGGGTGGAATCGCATGAGCTCCCATGAAAGTGGACACAATATCCATTGGATGTGTTTTATTTAAACTTTGTATCGCCTTAAGTGATTTTATTTCGCTCGCTACGGTTAGACCATAACCAGTTTTAGTTTCAATGGTAGTCGTTCCATAGCTCAACATACGGTCCAGAATGTTTTTACCATTTTCGACTAATTTTTCAAGAGAGGCTTTTCTAGTTTCATTAACCGATTTCAATATGCCGCCCCCCGATTCAAGAATCTCTAAATATGACATTCCTGCTAATTTCATATTAAGCTCATTTTCTCTTGAGCCTTCAAAAATAATGTGAGTATGGGAATCAACAAATCCGGGAGCAACTAACTTATTATCAGCATTAATAACAGTTTTACAGGATTTTAAAGAATATTTAGAGAGAAAATTTGCTGTAGAACCCACATATATTATTTTATCATCTTTAATGCCAACTGCTCCATCATGGATGCTAGCTAAATTTGTCATCATGCTTCCTTTTCTTGGAACTCCAAATTTAGAATCTAGCGTAACTAGTTCGTTTGCATGTATGATCGCAATATCAACTTCAAAAGAAGCCATTTTAATACCCCAATTCTTTGCTGAGTGTTATTAATTTTCCAGATTGAATTATGGTTAAAGCTTTTCCAATCAATTCCGATAGAATAGTATCTTCTATTACATGAGGGATCGTTTCTCGAATGTATGTTTGACATGCTTCTAAAATCTGACTAGATTTCAACGGCTTTCTGAAATCAAAAGCTTGAGCAGCACATAAAAGCTCAATAGCAAGTATATTTTCAAGATTATTAATAATTTGTAAGGCTTTTCTTGCGCTAATAGAGCCCATACTCACATGATCTTCTTGACCCATAGATGTTGGGATACTATCGGCACTAGCAGGGAAACAGAGGGACTTATTTTCACTAGCTAATGCTGCTGAGCAATATTGAACAATCATAAAACCTGAATTTAACCCAGAATGTTCAATTAGATACGGTGGCAACCCCCATTTACCTTCTAGCAAGAGGTATGATCTTCTATCTGAAATATTACCTACTTCAGATGCGGCAAGGGCTACATAATCTAATGGAAGTGCTAAAGGCTGACCATGAAAATTTCCTCCACTTATTGTTAAATCTTTATTAATTATTACTGGATTGTCGGTTATCGAATTTAATTCTCGTTCAACAATTATTTCAAGATGGGATAATGCATCTCGAGAAGCCCCATGCACTTGAGGCATACAGCGAATTGAATACGGATCTTGTACGCGACCACAATCTTTATGTGATTCAACATATTGCGAATTAGTCAATAATTTTCTTACATTTTTTGCAACCTTTATCGCTCCAGGGTGAGGACGCAAATTAATCAATTGCTCATTAAAAGGTTGGGGTGAAGCTAAATATGCTTCCAATGTAAAAGTTCCAATAATATCCGCATGTTCTAAACAATTCTGTAATTTCTCAATTACCTTTATGGAATAAGCAGTAATGAATTGAGTTCCATTAATTAACGCTAACCCTTCCTTAGCATGAAGCTTTAAAGGTTTTAAATGATGGCTATTAAGAATTTCATGTGCGGGGAAATATTTAGTTCCATTTTGTGATAAAAAGCCTAAACCAATAATTGGTAAAAATAAATGGGCGAGAGGAGCAAGGTCCCCTGATGCACCGACCGAACCTTGTTCTAAAACTAGTGGGATATAATCATTTTCAATGTGCCAACAGATTCTTTCTATAAGATCTATTGAAACCCCTGAATTTGCTTTACATAAGGTATGAACTTTTAAAATTAACATAAGTTTTGAAATTTCTTGATCAATCTGATTTCCAACACCAACACTGTGACTCTTAAGAAGATTCTCTTGTAATTTTCCTGACTCTTCTCTTGTTATTTTTGTTGTACACAAGGAACCAAAACCAGTATTAACACTATAGACTAGTCGATCTCCTTGTAGAATCGATTGGACTGCTTGAAAATTCTTTTCAATTTCTTCTCTTGTTTCATTTAAAATTACTCCTTTTATCTGCCCTCTAGCGAGTTTTAAAGCTAACTCAACGGTTAAATGATCTTTCCCATAATTAAATTTTTTAATCATTTTTTTTCATTTTTAATTTTTTTTTTCTGAGAGAGATATATCAATTAATTCTTCCAATAAAGCATCATTAGTCAAATTTGGGAGCGTTATGTGACCATTATCGTGTTTTCTATTCCACTCTCGTGCTGTTTCAAGAGCATTCTTATTTCGCGCCCAAGCTCTACGTGCAATGCCACAAGATACATCCCAGTCTATTGCTGATCGAATTATTCTATTTACTCTTTCTGATCCATCTAAAACTAATCCAAAACCTCCATTTATTACTTTACCAGTACCTACTCCACCACCATTCGATAAAACACACATCGTCATTCCTCGTGCAATATTTCCCGCCCATGAATGATGAGCCATATCTGCCATTATATTACTTCCATCTCGGATATTAGAAGTTTCTCTAAAGGGACTATCTGTACCTGATACATCATGATGGTCTCGTCCAAGCATTATCGGACCAATCTCCCCTTTTCTGACTGATTCATTAAATTTTAAAGCTATTTTTATGCGCGTTTGCATATCCACATAAAGAATTCTTGCTTCCGATCCTACCACTAAATTGTTTTTTTCTGCATTTTTAATCCAATACCAATTATCTCTATCTTGCGCTCTTCGATTAGGATCAATACTAGAGAGAGCAATTTGATCGGTTTTAATTAAATCGGAATGGTTTAAACTCAAACATACCCACCGAAAAGGACCATATCCGTAATCAAAACAAATTGGTCCCATAATATCTTGCACGTATGATGGAAAAATGAATCCATTTTTAATATCCCCATTTATGGCAATATCTTTAGCCCCAGCATCATATATTGCTTTTAAAAATGAGTTGCCATAGTCGTAAAATTTAGTACCTCTTTCAGACATGATTCTAATTAATCGATAATGTTCTAAAAGAGATTCATCAACTAGTTCTTTAAATCGTTCTCTATCATTTTTTAAAAGTTTTCTTCCGTTCAGGAAACTTACTCCCATAGGAGTATAACCCCCGTCATAAACCGCATGACAAGAAGTTTGATCCGAAGCGAGTTCTACTTTAATATTATTAGCTACGACATATTTCCAGAGATCAATGACATTACCTTGGTATGCAATTGAAATTGCTTCTCCTCGTTTTCTATACTCATCTACCCAATTAAAAATCTCCTCTAAATTATCAGAAATTTTACTAACCCATCCTTGCTCATGACGAGTGTTAATTCTGGAGACATCTACTTCGGCAATTACACCTATACCTCCTGCTATTTCAACTGCTTTAGCTTGCGCTCCACTCATACCTCCTAGTCCTGAACTAAGATATAAAATTCCTTTTAAACCTTCAGTAGGAGGAATATTCAAATATAATCTTCCTGCATTCAATAAAGTAATATATGTACCATGGACAATTCCTTGTGGTCCTATATACATCCATCCCCCGGCTGTCATTTGCCCATAATTCGCAACACCTAAAGCAGTAGCACGTTGGAAATCTTGAAAGGTATCAAACATTCCAATCATTAATCCATTTGTCATAATTACTCTCGGAGCATCTCTAGTACTAGGAAATAATCCTAAAGGGTGTCCAGACATGACAGCAAGGGTTTGATCTTCCGTTAAAATTTCTAAATATTTTTTTATAAGCTGATACTGCATCCAATTTTGACATACTTGCCCACTTTCTCCGTATGTGACCAATTCATAAGGATATAAGGCGACATCAAAATTTAAATTATTATCGATCATAACCTGAATTGCTCGTGCCTCTAATATCCCTTTATATTGGTCAATAGGTTTAGCTTTGATTTTTCCAGTTGGTCTATATCGATAAGCATATATTCTTCCCCGAGTAATTAATTCATTCAGAAATTCTGGAGCTAATTTCTCATGCAAAGTCTGTGGGATATATCTTAATGCATTTTTCAAGGCTAGAAGTGTATCTTGACGATTTAGATTATATCCACGATTAGGTGCCCTTCGAATTTCATCAATGAAAATAGGATCAGGAGGGAGTTTATCTGATAATTTTATCTGTATAGCTTTTGAATTGTCCATACTTCTTACTAGCTTCCATTAATATTTAAACTTATAATATAAGAAGGAAAAAAAAAGAAATTTTTAAATTTAAGAGTAAATACGTAAAAAAATGAATATGTTAAAGATTATCTAAACCTATAGTTCTTAATTTTTCTTGATTTGGATACCCAGTATTGAAATCGAAGGTTCTGTATTTATATAACGCTTTCTTGAGTTTATCAAAATCAGGAGTCTTACCTGCTGAACCACCTTCATTTAAGGGTTTGAGCAAAATTTTCGGTAGTTTATCATCATCAGGAGTTATACCCATTTTTAAATTGAATAATCTTTTTATCATATAGAGACGCTCGCCTAAAAGTTTGAATTGATCCATGTTAAAATTAAGTCCAGTAGCTGTGTTCAGCATATTAATAACCATAGAGGGAGGTGGATTACAGAAAGCACACATTATCAGCGAATTGTATATTGCTCGGTAATCTTGAATTCTAGCACTTACCTCTGCCATATCCGCTCCATCAGAATACCAGTTTATACTTCCATCTATCCCAAATTCATCAAGAGGCAAACCTAATAATGCATAATATGGATCACATGCCGTATGGCAAGGTCCTCGGGTGGTAGCTATCCCATAAGCAATAGCATTACCATAACAACGCCGTAAATCATGGTAAGGTACTTCCATACCATAACAAGTAGCAATTTCATCCTTAGATATATTAAATTTTTCACCCACTGCATCAGATCCTTCAGCTAATATATCTCCAATACCTTCCCGTTGAGCTATTTTTTTAATCATTTCCAACGCAGGATGAATATCACCCCATTCTGGCTTTAACCCATCAACATCATCAGATCTTATCTTATTATCATTATATAAATAATAAATGAAAGCAATAGTGCTACTTCCACTAATAGTGTCGAATCCCAAATCATTACACATGTAATTAGCGGTTTGAATTGATTCTAGATCATTATTTAAAATGAGAGATCCGAATCCTACAACCGTTTCGTATTCGGCAGCCTCAATTTCACCATCCGTTTTAAACTCTCCTTCTTTAACCACGGCTTTTTTCGCACATCCAATTGGACACGAAAAGCAAGGATAACTTCTGGTAAAAATTTTTTCAGATGCAGACGCACCTGAGATGTCAAAAGCGGGTTCCCATGTCCCTAATGTCCAATACTTAATTGGTAACTCTCCCTCCGAATTCCATTTATCCACCCCTCCAGACGTGCCTAATATGCCAAACATTTGCGTGGCAAAGGAGGCCATTACATCATCAATAGTTTTCTTTACTGCTTCTTTAAATTCTTCTGGTTTTACTGCATTATAAGATGTTTTCTTACCTCTTATAGCTATTGCCTTTAACTTTTTTGAACCCATTACTGCACCCATACCAGTTCTACCAGCAGCTTTCTCTTCAGATGCTATTGTAGCATATTTTACTAAATTTTCTCCTGCTTGACCAATACAGGCTATACGAGTTAATTCGGAACCGGACTTTTCTTTTAAAATTTTAGAAGTTTCAAATATACCCTTTCCCCATAAAAATGAAGCATCTTTAAGTTTAATTTCGTTTTCATTGATATCAAGATATACTGGTTTTTCCGAAGCCCCTTTTATTACGATACCATCATAACCGGCTTTCCTAATCTCTGGACCAAAAAATCCACCACAATTTGATTCACCCCATAGTCCTGTAAACGGTGATTTAGCGCATACAGCAAATCTACCGCTTGTTGGTGCATTAGAACCACAAAATACCCCCGTCATAAACATTAAAATATTATCTGGAGATAATGGGTCAGTATTTTTATGGATCTTATCATATAAATATTTAGAACAGTATCCCGCCCCTCCTAAAAAATTCTTAGCAATGTTTTCATCAATTGGTTCATCAGAAATTTCATTATGAGTCAAATCAACAATCAATAATTTTCCTACAAATCCTTTCATAAAACCATTCACCTTGTAAAACTTTATTATGTAATATAGTAATATTTTCGTCTATATACATTTTAACTTTTATGATTTATATCCAAAAATTGATATAACTTAAATGATTAAAATAAGAATCTCTTATTTGAATATTCTTACATCTCTATCTTCTAATTTATCAAGGATTTCAGGTATCTTAGTAAGAGTGTTTTTTTCCAAGTTTAAATATTTTAGAGAGGTTAGCGACTCTAATGTTTCTGGAAGCTCGGTTATAGCATTTCCTCGCAAAAACAAATATTTCAACGATTTTAAATTTCCAATAGACTCTGGAAGATGAGTAAGATTATTATTTCCTAAGTAGAGATATTTTAAAGATTTTAAATTTCCAATTGACTCAGGTATACTGGTTAAATTATTATAATATAAATATAATCTCTTTAAAGCCTTTAATGATCCAATAGATTCAGGAACGTCCATCAAAGCATTTTTACCTATATCTAAGTTTTCCAAATTCTTTAACGATCCAATGGTCTCTGGGATAGTCTTAAGTCGATTGAATCCTAAAATTAAATTTTTCAAATTAGGAATTGATCCAATTGTTGATACTAAACTGTCCAATTTATTAGTTGAAACATCTAATTCTTTTAACTTATACAAAGATCCTATTGACTCAGGTAAACTAGTCAAAAGATTCTTACTTAAATCTAAAATTGTTAGTAAAGATAGCTTTCCGATATTATGAGGGAGCTTTTTTAATTTATTATCATATAGGTCTAATTCTTTAAGATTTATAAGCTGACAAATAGAGTCAGGAAGTATTTCAAGCTCATTTCTATCAATTTTTAATGATTCTAAAGAATTTAAACTGCCAATGGAATTTGGAAGCATTTTTAAATTATTCCTATCAAGTCTTAAAATTTGCAAAGAAGTTAAATTCTCTATTTCTGGAAATTCTTTTAATTTATTTGCTGATATTTCTAATCTTAGTAAAGATTCTAATGTTCCAATAGAAGATGGAAGCGATGTTAAAGAGTTTGAAGATAAACTTAAATTTTCTAAAGATTTAAGTGAACCTATAGAATTAGGAAGGGTTGATAATCTATTTGAGGATAACCCTAAATATTTAAGATTTTTTAAATTACCTATTGATTCGGGCAATCTAATGAGAAAATTTCCTTTTAAAAATAAAGATCTAAGAGCAGTTAAATTGCTAATGGAATCAGGAAGTTCGCTTAACTTATTGTTTCGTAAATTTAATCTCTTTAAGGATTGTAGGGAACCAATACCTGTCGGTAGTGAGGTCAATGCATTATTACCTAAATATAGTACTTCTAAATTTTGCAGCTTCTCGATTTCATTAGAAATTTTTTCTAAGCCATTTCTACTTAAATCTAAACTTTTTAATTTCTGTAAAGAAAATATATTTTCCGATAACTTTTTTAATTTATTTTCACTTAAATCTAAAAATTCTAATGAATGAAGCTCTGTTATTGAACTCGGCAAATAACTGAGACTATTCGATTCTAAATGTAATTCTTTTAAAGAAGTGGCAGAATAAATGGTAATTGGTAATTTTGATAGTTTATTTTCACTCAAATCTAATGATTCTAACGACATTATAAGGAATAATTCTTCTGGTATTACCCTTAATTTATTACCTCGGATGAGCAATGTCCTTAATGAAGAAAGAACATTTATCTTTTCTGGGATCGAATGTAAGCCACAAGAAAATAATCCTAATCCATCAATATGATTATTGTTAATAGTATATCCTAAAGAATAGCTATACAATTCTTTTACTAAAGGAATTTCAATCCCAATCACATTCTCCAATGCTTTTAAAAATTTGAGTTCTTCTTCTGGAACAGACATTTCTAATGATTTTGTTAAAATCGTATCTTAAATTATGATTTTATACTTCTTTACAAAAATAATATAAAATTTTT
>CAYUTF010000100.1:0-10703 GCA_964447495.1 uncultured archaeon | reverse complement strand
TTATTATCATTTGGATTGATGAGGGTCTTTTTGATCATATTATCCTTACACACTGTTTTACAAACGCCGGGGCAAATGTTTGGCATACAGCTACTTTCATTAATGAAATATTTATAATTTTTAGGTATAATATTATCATCAGAAAGATTTTCCCCCTTTTCTAATATCTCTATATTAATAGCAGGGCAACCCAAATATTCAATACACTCATTACACTTTATACATGAATCTAAAATAGTATAATATACTTGTTCTTTTTGCAAATCAGCATCTTGGTCCTCATATAGTTTTTGTCTTCGTTTTTTCTCAAGTGCACATTCTTCATTGATTACAATGACTTTGGTGCCTGGTCTTGGAAGAGTATTTAAAAACACTTTTTCTAATTGTTCTATATTATAGGCTCTTGAAACTATTAGATTTTCTTTTTCCAAACCGATATTTTCCAAGAGGGCGATTATATTAATTTCTTTTTTTTCACGTTTTGATGCGGAATCTTGGACTTCTATGAGCGATCTAGGCGTACCGGCATGTTCTTGTTGACCCGTCATGGATGTCCAATAATTATTGAAAATGATAATTGTCATTTCAGTATTATTTTTTATAGCATTAATGAGAGGTTGTAGCCCTGTATGAAGTAAAGTGCTATCACCGATAAATGCGATTAATTTTTGGTGTTCATTTACAACTTGAGCCATCCCATTCGCAATTCCGATTCCGGCTCCCATACACACGACCCAATCGAGCATTTGATAGGGATATGATTCACTAAGCGTATAGCATCCTATATCTCCAGCGTATATGAATTCATAACCTTTCTTCTCACTTAATTTTTCCACAGCTTTTTTTAAACTATAAAATACGGGTCTATATTGGCAGCCTGCACAAAAGGTTGGTTCTCTAATTGGGAGACTTGGTAGTATTTCCTTTAGGATCTGTTCTTTCTGGTCAATATTCTCAATCAAATGCTCTCTTTCTATGTTATAGTGGTTCATTATAAATCGAATCACAATATCTGTGGTGAGTTCTCCAATCTTGGGGAGGAAATCTTTTCCATGGATTTCTAAATCTCTTTTCGAATCGCAATAATTGCAAAAAGTCCGTTTAGAAACCGTTTCAATGAATGGTTCTAATTCTTCAACCACTAGTAGTTTCTTTAGATTATAGGTATTCGCAAAAGTGCAAATTTCATCTCTATTAATCGGAAATATTAAACCAAGCTTAAGAATCGGTGGTTTAATTTCAAGTTTACGACATGCTTGAATAACATAGCTATAACACAAACCACTTGTAATGATACCGACCTCAGAGATATCTTCTATTTCCTTCTTTTTACCCCACTCTTTTACCTTATTAAACAAGTAAAATATTTTTTTATTTTTCGCAAGTTCACCTACAATTTGAAAATACTTAGTTTGGTTAGATAAAGCCCTATTTAATGTATTAATATAACGATCGGGATCTTTTTTGAACGTTCCCGTATTTTCAATCATGTTAATCTTTCCTAAAGTGACTATTCCATGGCTATGGCATAATCTGCTGGTTACATGGACGTAGATCGGAATTTTATATAATTCTGAAAGACGTAACCCTTCTCTGATGAAATCTTTGCATTCTTGAACTGTGGACGGTTCGATTATCGGAATTTTAGTATGTAAAGAATAAAGTCGATTATCTTGAGCATTAGTGGAAGATAAAATTCCCGGATCTCCCCCACATAATATTAACATCCCCCCATCAACCCCAGAATAGGGAAAAGTATGCAAAGGATCTGCTGCCACATTCAGCCCTAAGTGTTTGAACATGGCTACAGATCTTAACCCTGTCCAACTAACACCAATACACGATTCTAATGCCACTTTTTCATTAACAGAATAATCAAAAGTAAAACCATCGGAATTTTTAGAGAGAAAATTAAGATAATCTCCCACTTCACTTAATGGTGTTCCGGGATAATTAGCCGCAAATCTCACTCCTGATTCAAAAATACCACGAGCAAAAGCTTCATTACCCGATATTAGGACTTTCTTTCCAGGACTATCTTGAAATAATTCTGCTATTTTCACAGTATTATCGTATTTAAAAATTAAATATTAATACTTATTCTATGTATTAAGAATAAGTACCGTTTTAAAAAAATATCCATTATATTTCTAATTTCCTTGTTAATAATCAGTATGTTTATGTTAGCAAGAATTTACTCG
Source organism: uncultured archaeon (assembly GCA_964447495.1). Lineage (GTDB taxonomy): Archaea > Asgardarchaeota > Lokiarchaeia > Sigyniarchaeales > SOKP01 > SOKP01. Next base: position 8,502 of record CAYUTF010000100.1, on the reverse strand, counting down.
CATAATATCACATCTCTATTTTGATTTGAATTTTTTCTATTGAAAGAAATTCAAATTCTTAAATGAATTATCAATAATTATATAAACTGATCCGAATCAGATCCTATAAAATTTAAATCAGAAGATAGAAATCTATTACTTAATGAATAAAAATTGTTCAATCTATATAAAAATCTCTCTAAAATGCATTATCGTCTCAAAAAGAAAAAGTAAAATATCGAACATACACTGAATTTTATTCGAATATATTAATAATTAAATGAATTAGGAAATTATAAAAGTTAGAAAATTATTATTATCATGTAATATTATTGAAATTGATCATTAAATGTCCGAGAATGATAATGAATATGATCGGAGGGAGTAAAAATGGAAGCAAAAATAGAAAAAAAAAATAAATTTGAATTAATAGAATTTGAAGTAGAACAAGGAGAAGTTGATAAAGTAATTGCAAAATATCGGAATAAACCTGGTGAGTTATTATTGATTCTTGAGGAAGTTCAAAAATTAAATCGTTATCATTATTTACCAATGAATACAATACAATATATTGGAGAAAAACTCAATATTCATACTGCAAAAATATTTAGCGTAGTTACATTTTTCTCGTTTTTCAATCTTATTCCCGAGGGTGAACATTGCATAACTATTTGTAGAGGTACGGCATGTCATACGAAACGATCTCGCTTTCTTTTAGAGTTTTTGATCGATTATTTAAACATCGAAGAGGAAATAAATGAAAATGAAAAAATTTTTATTACAACTCCTGACAGAATGTTTACAGTAAGGACCATTGCGTGTTTTGGTCAATGTGCCTTATCTCCTGTTATGGAACTTGATGGAGAAATACATGCCCATATGAATACAGAAAAATTGAAGAATTTGATAGAAAAAATTAGAAAGGAAGAAAAAGAAAAGAAAAAGAAGAAAAAAGAGATGAATTCTAATGATCGTAAAGAATAGTAAAATGCTTAAAAGCCTTCAAGAAGTAGGATTCAAAAAAATTTTTTCTGAAAATGTCCGAGTCACGGTAGGAGTTGGAACATGTGGGACTGGAAATGGCGCAGATAAAGTATATGAAAAATTGAAAAAGGATATCCCGACAAAAATAAAAGCAAAAGTTGATCTTGTTCCGGTGGGTTGTTTTGGTTGTTGTTTTGAAGAACCAATTCTATCTATCCATATTCCTGGTAATCCTATTGTCCTATTGAATCAAGTAAAATATTATAATGTTGATAAAATTATCGATTTTGTAAGACATAAAGAAATTCCTGAAGATTTAGCGCTTTGCAAAATAGAAGAGTGGGATTTTCTTAATCTTCCCGAGAAAATTGAAATTGGAAAAAATTATGAAAATATTAAGGTATGGAAAGAACTACCATATTTTGGAAGACAAGAAAAAATCGTATTACGCCATTGCGGTTTAATTAATCCAGATGATATTGAAGAATACATTGGAGTAGGGGGATATTCCGCATTAGATAAAGTGCTTAACAATTTTTCACCAGAGCAAGTAATTGCGGAAGTAGAAAAAGCAAAGCTAAGAGGACGGGGAGGCGCAGGATTCCCTACTGCTCTGAAATGGAAATTTATGCGCGGTGCAAAATCAGAAGATAGTCATAAATATATTATTTGTAATGCAGATGAGGGTGATCCCGGAGCATATATGAATCGAAATGAGATGGAAGGCGATCCACACATGGTTTTAGAAGGGATGATTATCGGAGCTTATGCAATGGGAGCAACAGAAGGGATTATATATTGTCGTGCTGAATATCCACTAGCAGTTAGAAGACTTCGTGAAGCTATTCTACAAGCACGCGAGTATGGGTTTCTGGGTAAAAATATTTTAGGATCGAAGTTTTCTTTTGATATTGATATGGTTGAGGGTGCGGGAGCGTTTGTATGTGGAGAAGAGACGGCACTTATTGCTTCTATCGAAAACTCTGCTGGTAGACCAAGACCTAGACCCCCCTTTCCAGCAAATAAAGGACTCTGGGGCCAACCAACTAATATAAATAATGTTGAGTCGTGGAGCAATATTCCTGTTATTATAAATAAAGGTGGAGAATGGTTTAGTTCTATAGGGATTCCTACTTGTACAGGAACCAAAGTATTTTCTTTAGTGGGAACTGTAAAAAACACAGGTTTAGTTGAAATTCCACTTGGTACAGAATTAGATAAGATGATTTTCAATATAGGAGGAGGTAGTTCAAGTGTTAAGGATATTAAAGCAGTTCAATTGGGAGGACCTTCAGGGGGATGTATTCCTAAAGATTTACTCAGTACACCTGTTGATTATGAATCACTTACAGGGATAGGAGCAATTATGGGGAGTGGTGGAGTTGTAGTAATGGATGAGTTTAATTGTATGTGTGATATTGCTCGATATTTCGTTACATTTACAGCATCTGAATCATGTGGTAAATGTGTTCCTTGTCGCGAGGGATTACCTCAAGCTCTAAAGATATTAAATTCTGTTTGTGATGGTACAGCAAAACTTGCAGACTTGGATATACTCGAGGAGTTAAGTTATATGATTAAAAATTGCTCATTATGTGCACTGGGGCAAACCGCTCCAAATCCTGTATTAACAACGCTTAAATATTTCCTTAATGAGTATAAAGAACATATTATTGAGCATCGTTGTAGTGCAGGTGTATGTCAAAAACTCTTTCAATCAAACTGTACAAATAGTTGCCCATTACATATAAACATACCTGGATTTATCCAATTATTCAAAGAAGATCGCCTTGAAGAATCATTTGAGTGTATTTTACTTGATAATTGTTTACCTGCATCAACTGGAAGAATTTGTAGAGCACATTGTAATGTTAAATGCAGAAGAACAGATATTGACGGAGCGGTAAGTACGAGAGAGCTTCATAGGTATATTGCAGATACAACTTATGCAAAGAATAAAGATGAGGCTATAATTAAAAAATTAATCATAGAAAAATTACCGCCGACCGGTAAAAAAGTTGCGATTATTGGTTCTGGACCAGCGGGATTAAGTGCGGCTTTTTACTTACTAAGATTAGGACATAAAGTCGATATCTATGAAAAGAGAGCTGAAGCTGGGGGTTTTTTACGATATGCAATTCCTCCATATCGACTACCAAGAGATGTACTTGATCGTGAAATTGGTTTTGTTGAACAATTAGGCGCAAACTTTCTTTTTAATAGCGAAATAGGAGATAAAATATCTATTAAATCATTAAAGGATGAATATGATGCCATATTTATAGCCATTGGTGCCCATTTAGATCTACCACTTAGATGTGGGGGTGAAGATTTAGAGGGTGTAATTTCAGGGATTGATGTATTAGAGAAGATAGCGAAGAATGAACCTGCTGGAATAGGTAGAAAAGTCATTGTTGTTGGAGGAGGTAATTCTGCAATTGATGCCGCAAGATCTGCACTTAGACTTGGAGCTCAAGTGACAATTGCATATCGTCGTCATAAATGGGATATGCCCGCTTTAATTGCTGAAATTGAAGAAGCAGAGCAGGAAGGCATAAATTTCATGTACATGGTTTCTCCTGAAAACATCCTTGGATCAAATAATCATGTGAAATCAATCGAATTAATGAAAATGAAATGTGGCGAATGTGATTGGTCTGGAAGATTAAAATCATTACCTGATGGTGAAACCTTTAAATTTCCCTGTGATACGGTAATTAAAGCCATTGGTGAAAAAGTAAAAATGGAATTCATTAAAGATTCGGGTATTGAAATTAAACAACGGGACAAAATCGCAATAGATCCGTTATCACATCAGACTAATATTCCTGAAGTATTTGCGGGGGGCGACTTTATCATTGGTCCGTCTACTTGTGCAGAGGCAATGGGTGAAGGGAAAAATGCCGCTAAAGGTATTAATATTTTCCTAACCGGAAAAGACAATTTCAACAAATTATTTAAAAAGTTCTTTTATAAAGCAGAAGTTCCGGAAGAGCCTGAAAGTGGAAATAGAAACATCCCTCTTGAATTACCATTAGAAGAAAGAGTTCAAAACTTTAAAGAAATAGTTCAAACATTTTCAAAAGGACAGGCTATTACGGAAGCCCTTAGATGTTTAAGATGTGATGTAAAAAAAGGAGATGAGAAAACTTGAACAAGACAAGACCAGCTAAGTATGATGAAATAAAAGGAAAACTCGATCTTAAGAAGGATGTAATTTCTGTGATTAGTTGTAATACCTGTACGCGTCTTTCGAATACAGGAGGAGAGAAAAAGCTAAGGATGCTGGCAAATAGATTGAGAAAAGACAGTTTCAACGTTGTTGATGGTTTTTTGATTACAATGCCTTGTGTAGATTCCTACATAGAAAATGTAGAATTACATCCCAGTGTTAACACCTTAGTAATGCTTGCATGTTCTTGTGGATGTGCAAATGCTACAACACATTTTCCGGATAAAAAAATCGTGCCTGCATTACAAGATCGAGGCACAGAAATAATAGTTGATTCAAAAACAAATACAAAAAGGTGGAGGGTTCCAAAAACATGATTATATCACTAAGATCTTTATCTTATGACGATTTAAAGAAACAGTTATCAAAGGATGATAAAATAGTAATATGGAGCTGTGATACCTGTATAAGATTCATGGGCCTTGGCGGTTTTAAAAATATGAAAATTCTGGAAAAGATGTTGACCCATGATGGCTATAATGTGCTGAAAAAAGAATTAATAAGCGTGTCTTGTGTACCAGAACTCATTGATGATCGTTTAGTAAATCAAGAGAAAAAGAAGATATTTGATCAAGCAACAGTCATAATTGTGATTGCTTGTGAAGAGGGTTGGGAATGTGTAGAAGAGAAATTTAAAGATAAAAAAATTATAAAAACCTTTAAAACTGTAGGAGTAGGAAACATCTCTGAAAAGAGAGGCACATTACTTACAAATCCGTATGATGATATACCTTTAGAACCCAAAGCTGAAGGAATATCCCTAAAGGATGTAGCTCAGCAATTAGGTCTTTATGACACCTTTTTCGATGCAGATATAGGAAAGGTTCCTCAAGATAATTTAGTAGAGATCACTATTAATGGAAAAAAGTACCAAAGTAAACAAGGGGAAAATTTATTAGTAGCTTGTGAAGAGCATGGATTTAAAATTCCTCATTTATGTTTTAAGGAATGTTTAAAATCAGTCGGAGCTTGTCGACTTTGCTTAGTGAAAGTTGAAGGTATGCGTGGGCTTGTGCCATCGTGTACCACCACTGTATCAGAAGGAATGAAAATAATTACTGATGACAACGAACTCTATAAATATCGTCGCATGATTCTGGAACTAATTCTCGCTGCTCACGAACATAATTGTCTATTCTGTCCGAGTAACACTAAGTGCGAATTACAGGATCTAATCCATCAATTTGGGATAGATACTATTCGATATAAACTAAATAAACAACTTTTGCCACTCGATATTTCTAGCGATGCTTTTATCTTGGATCCAAATCGATGTTTGCTCTGTGGTAGATGTATTCGTACGTGTGAAGAGGTTGCGGGAATACATAATTTTGGATTTGCAAATCGCGGGGCAAGAACTATTGTGTCTGCTGGATTGAATCAAAAATTAAGTGATACTGATTGCGTTACTTGTTTAGCATGTGTATATGCATGTCCAACAGGAGCACTATATGAAAAAATGTATCATTATGTTGGAGAAGACTGGATTCCCACAAAGATTTATGGAAATTATAAACAATAATTCTTTTTTTTTTTAAATTGTTTTAAAAATTAGTAAAAAATTATTTAATAGTATGAAATTTTAAAAATCTTGTAATATCAATTAAAAATAATCTGATTGAGTAAAGTAAATCGTAATGATTGATGAAGAAATCAAAAAAATAAGAGAAAAATTAGATAGTATTGAATCAAAATTAGACTTTATTCTTGATCATTTAAGGTATTCAGATATCGCGAGTGTTTTAACAGGCAACATACCTGTTGAAAAAACAGAACAAAAAAAACACACATCCTACGAAATGCATCAAAGAAAAAAACGATGGGTAAAAGATTCTTTTCTTAAACCTGCTAAAAAAATAGATATATCTGCAAGTAAAGAAGAAGAAAAAGAACTTTCGCTCTTTAGAGGGACAAAAATATTCAAATCTGAAGTAAAAATTTTAGAAAAACTCGAACGCTCTCTCAATATGACATTTAAATATATATGTGATGAAACTTATAACCCCCAAATGAGCTTTCGAGTAATAAATCATCGAGTTATCGAACTTGGTTTAAATGATTGTGGTCTAAATGAATTACCCGAAGATATTGGAGGTTTAGAGGCACTTCAAATACTTATCGTAAGTGAAAATGAACTATCTACTCTTCCCGATTCAATAGGGAATCTTAAAAACCTTGAAGAAATCTTTTGTGAATGCAATCAGCTTAAATTTCTTCCTGATCAAATAGGAAATGCCACAAGTTTAAAATATCTCAATTTAGATCAGAATAAATTGAGAGGACTCCCAGATACAATAACTAAGCTTATAAATTTAGAAATATTACGAGTAAACAAAAACGTATTAGAATACCTTCCAGAATCAATAGGAAATTGCAAAAATTTACTGGAATTGTATTTAAACGATAATTTAATTTCAACATTTCCTGATTCTATAGAAAATTTAACAAATCTTGAAGTATTAGCTTTACGACATAATAAACTTATAACTTTTCCGCATTCAATTGAAAATTTACTTTCATTAGAATCATTAGATTTACTAGATAATAAGTTAACAAGCCTTCCTATAGCGTTAAAAAATTTACCACGTATTCAATACTTATGTATTAAGCAAAATCCACTTGATTTATCAGAAAATTCTACATCAAAAAAAATAATAGACGATTTAGTAAAAAAAGGAGTAAGAATTTAATATACATAACGTGGTTTTGGAAGAATAGGACGCCCTCTCTTGTGAACAGCTCTTCCCAATACTGCTTCACTACCTTCAAGAACCATTTCCGAAATAGTGGGATGTGAATGAATAGTCTCACCTATATCTTGAACAGTTAATCCATGTCTCATCGCGAGAGCAATCTCTGAAATCAATTCCGGCGCTTCAGTTCCAATACAAGAGGCACCGATGATCCGGTAATCATGTTTATCTGCAAGAATCATAATAAAACCCTCCTCTTCACCCATGCATTTAGCTTTACCTAGTGCTGAAAAAGGGAATTGCCCCATTAAAATATCAATACCTTTTTCTCGTGCTTGACTTCTTCTTAATCCGACAGATGCAATATTCGGGGAAGTAAAAATGGTTGCGGGAATTACATCGTAATCAATCTCAGTTGAGTTAACGGGAAATCCACCCATACTAGCTAAAGCATTTGCTACTGCTACATCTCCTTCAGCACTCGCCACATGAGCAAGCATTATTCCTCCATTAACATCTCCAATTGCATAAACACCTTCAACAGAGCACTCTAAAGTAGAAGGATTTACTTTAATAGCTCCTCTTTCCGTTTCTATTTCCATTTCCTCTAATCCTAGATCACTGGATACTTTAGCTCTTCCAATCGAGACTAAACATAAATCCGCTTCATAGATAAATTTCTCAGCATCTTCCTGTTGATCTCGTGGAACATCTGCAGAGCACGTAATAGCCTTCACACCAGAACCCGTATTTTCTACAGATAAAACTGCTTGAGATGTATGAATTTTAACTCCCAATGATTCCAATTTCTTTTGTAGTTCTTTTATAATGACAGGTTCTTCAGTAGCAATAGGATTAGGCAGGAACTCAAGTAATTCAACCCTACTACCGAAGTTTGCAAATATATTGGCAAATTCGCATCCAATAACACCCGCCCCAACAATTACAATACTTTTAGGTACTGTTTTAAAATCAGTTTCTAAGATATCATCACTAGTTAGAATTCGTTTATGGTCAATATTGAAAGCAGGGATCAATGCCGGAGTCGAACCTGTGGCGATTATTACCCTCCTTGCTTTTATAGTTGTGTTATTCTCTCCTTCTATCGATAATTCAAAACCTTCGTCTGCATTTCCTTCTATTATTTTTCCATGACCTTTATACACATCATTTTTCCAACCTTTTTGCAGACTCATAATTCCTTCTTCTAATTCTCTCACAATTTTATTTTTCCGCTCAACTGCTTTCACAAAATTAGGTTTAAAGTCATTTACTTCTATACCAAAATCATCTGCAACCCGAAATTTTTCGATTAAATGTGCTGAAGCATACAAAGCTTTAGTTGGAATACAGCCCCAATTCAAACACGTACCACCTAATTTGTTTTTTTCTATCAGTGCTACTTTGGCTCCATATTGAGCAGCTCTAATGGCTGAATGATAACCTCCTGGTCCAGCGCCAATAATGGCTATATCGTAAATTTCATTTTCCTTCATTTTAAGATCAACCTTTTTCTTTATTAGTACGCAATTTTTATATTATAATGATATTAAAGTAAATTAAACAACCAATATTAAGTTTAATCAAATTTTATTGCTACTCATTATTATAGTC
>CAYUTF010000099.1:1690-10724 GCA_964447495.1 uncultured archaeon | reverse complement strand
CTAAAGCATTTTGTGAATAATGGAATCATCTTTATTTTTGCTTTATGAGATTGAGTTTTTTTCTTTAAACATAACTGTCATATTTGAGATTTGAAGTTGATTGTGCTAATCAAATTGAACCACTGAAAAGGAGAAATCCTGACAAAATCCGTGAAGGAATTCAAATAAAATGGCTAAGAGGGGTAATCACCCATTCCATAAAAAAATGAAAATATTTATATATCAAAATTAGTTATGCCTAAATAGCAACAAAAGAATTTTAGGTAAAGTAAAAGGTGAAGGTTATAGAGATGAAAAATCAAAAGGATTCTAAATTTTATAAGGGTGTAACCCCTGAATTTTATCAAATCCTTGTAGATTATAGAAAAAATCATCCCATAAAAACCATTATGTTCAGAAATAAAGAACTAGAGTATATAAGTTGTGGAAATGGGGAAAAAACAGTTCTTACCTTTCATGGAGCACTTGGAAATGCCGAGGGTAATTTTCAAGCTATACGATTTTTTGAAAAAAACTATAAGGTTATCGCCCCATCAATTACCAATTTTGAAAGTTTGGATGAATTTAGTGAAGGAGTCAATGAAATATTAAAAAAAGAAAATGTGGAAAAATATATAGTAATAGGTCAGAGTTTTGGAAGTTTTATGGCTCAACCATATTTCCATAGAAATTATAAAAATATAGAAGCGCTTATTCTTATCAATAGTTATCCTCCAAGAAATGAATGGGTTAAAGATTTTAACAAAACAAACAAGATGTTTAAATTCATACCGACTTTTCTATTACGGAAGTTGATATCAAAAAAACTTTTTAATTTAGCTGATGAAACCAAAGAAATGCCTACTGAAATTCGGGAGGAGTATAATTTTACAATGGCATTTCTAAAAGAAAGGTTTAGTAAAATAGAGAAAAGTGTTATAATATGCCAATCAACTCTTACAGGTGAATTCAATGGTGAAAAATACAATATTGAAGATTATTACAGATGGGATGGTAAAGTCCTTATTTTTACAGCAAATGATGATAATGGATTTCCTTATCATGAGGATTTAAAAAATCAATATCCCAATGTGGAAGAAATAATATTTGAGAATGTAGGGCATATGGGCACTCTACTCAAAAGAAATGAATATCATGCTATTTTAAACAGATTTTTAGATCTATTAAATTAAAAAAGTGTTTCTTTCTGAGATTTAGAATAGTTAGCACCCCATTTATATGTTTAATAGGAAAAATCTAATTATTTAGTAATCATATCAAGAAATTCCTGTTCGCTGATAATCTTGACACCTAATTTTTGAGCTTTCGTATACTTTTCAGTAGGTTCAGCGGAGTTGGTCACTAAATAATTAAGCGACCCAGAAACGCTAATTCTACTCGAACCGCCATGCATCGACACCAAATCTTCGGCTTCATTACGTTTCATGGTTTCTAATTTACCAGTAAAGCAAAAGGTGAGACCATCTAATTTTGCCCTCCCTTTATCACCCCCTCTAATTGCAATTTTGTCTTTATTAAGTACGTTTTTCATATCAGAGTATAAAGCTTGAATTCCATCGTAGAGTAATTTTCCGGTGATTGATCCCAATCCCTCTACTTGGGCAAATTCAGACACTTGAGCGTTCTTAAGTTTTTCAAGGGTGTCAAATCCCGCGTTCACTACTTTTTGCACTTGCTTTTCCCCAATATTTTCAAGGTTGAATCCGCCAATAAATTTCGCTAAAGGGATTTCTTTGACGGCATACAAATTCTTTAGCGCTTTTCTTGCAGATTTCTCTTGGACTCGATCTAATTTAATTAGGTCTTGAGGCTGAAGATCATATAAATCAGCAATCTTTCTTACTTTACCACGCTCAAATAGTTGCTTTAATATGAGGTCGCCAAAATCTTTAACATTTAGTTTTCGAATCCATTTCAATAACCGAAAATACTCTTTTTTAGAGCATTGCTCATTTGGACAATACAATTTCGTTCCTTCGTTGACTAATTTAGCGTTACAAGTGGTGCAAATCTCTGGAATTTTGACTGATTTAGCATCAGTAGGATTTTCTATGACCCGTTCGATTTTAGGGATAATATCCCCTCGCTTCGAGATAATCACTTTAGAGCCGACTTTCAATCCTAAGGAGACAATTAGATCAGGATTGGCGAGACTTGCTCTCTGGACAGTCGTACCGGCAATCTCAACGGGCTCAACTATGGCTATGGGTGTGTATATTGCTCCACTTTCACTCCATTCTACTGCAAGAACAGTGGTTTCGATTTCTTCGGGATCAAATTTGAATGCGATTTGCTTCATTGGCCGTGCCCGCTTCATATCGTCTAAATCAATTGCTTCTCCTTTGATGACCAGCCCATCAATTTCAAAATTCAGTTTATCTCGCACGTGGGTCATAACCTCATCTCGATATTTAGCGACATCATGCATGTTTTTAAACTTCTGGGTCTCTATCACTTTGAATCCTTGTAATCTCATCCATTCTAATTTTTCAGATTCATTCTTAAAAGGATGAGCGGGATTAATATTAATCGCATCATAGGTCAAAATAAGCAAATCATTACTGCCTTGCCCATCTTTTCGTTTTGTAAGACCACTAGCAGTATTACGTGGATTTTTATTCTCTGAAGCGTACTTTTGGTCAAATATATCTCGTGGAAGAATAATTTCTCCACGGACTGCTCCTGTAAAATTGGGATCAATTGATTTTTTAAAATCCTTCATTTGCTCTACATTCGAAGTAATATTATCCCCTATTATGCCATTTCCACGAGTAACTCCATATTGAAAACTGCCTTTAATATATTGCAATTCAATACTAATCCCATCAAGCTTATATTGTACCAAAAACTGAGGATAATTACACTTTTTCGCCCATTTAAAAAACTCTTGAGGTGTAGTAACTTTATCTTGTGAATTCATAGGGATTATATGGGCGATTTTATCAAGGTTAGCATCAATATCAGCTCCCACTTTTGAAAATACTTCATTGTTTGGGTCTAGCTCTCGTAATTGATCCCAGAGTTTGTCAAACTCTGCATCGGTGATTTCTGGTTGGGAATTATAATATAGGTGTTGATGATATTCAATTTCTGCTTGAAGTTTTTTAATTAATTGTTTCTGAGAAGATGTTTTCTTACCTTTTTTTTGTCCGTTTATCGCATCAGATAACTTTAATTGTTTACTCACTTTATCCACCCCTAGTACGTGTAGATATATTTATTTTTGTCTTGTAGAAGAGATACAATTAGTAAGATCATATTCACATTTAAATTATTGCCCATCTTTACTTTTATGATTTTTATTCACTTCTCTCTAAGATATACCCTATCTTTAACCATTTAATAATAAAATAAAAAAAGAATAAAGTAAATTATCATTTAATATTTTTAATTAATAAAACATCATAATTAGTTTAAAAATGCCTAGTCATCTCAAGCAAAAAATCAATAGGGCATTCTTATTTTTATCAGATTTTAAACCAATTCTTCTTTCACACCATCCTAATTGTGATGTATATTCAAACCACGTATATCATATAGGAAAATATAGATTTTGCATTGGATGCTTTACCCTTTATCCTACAATTTTACTTACCATAATTTTTACTCTACTATTTATACAATTGAATATCGAGACGATTGTATTAATTTTCAATATCTCTTTTATCTTCTTTCTACCTCTTATATTGAATATTCTTGGATATACAAAATACAAATTTCTGAAAATCTTTTCAAAAGTGTCCTTAGGGATAGGATTAGGATTATATCTTATCGCAATTTTTTCCCTTCCTTTTCACCCTATATTTAAAATCCTTACCCTATTTGAAGTAAATATGTATATAGGTATCATTGCTTATATTCGAGCAAAACAACTTAAAAAAGATTGTTCTCAATGTGAATTTCAAGGTGATTGGGATACTTGTCCTGGAATGAAATCAATTCGAGATAAATTATATCTTCATGGATTTAGAGATAAAAAACCAAAATCCGCGTAATTATAAATATGAAAAAGACCTAAATATAACATAACATATATTACTTTAGAAATCTATTATAAGAAATTATTTGTGTAATAAGTTGATATAAAGTGCCAGAAACAACTATAATTTTAGAAGGGAAAGTTAGAGAATATGCAAAATCTGAAGCAGGAAATTTAGCTTTTATGCTTGAAGATTCTCAAGGGAATTTGCATTATTGTTTCTCACCAACAAAAAAGGCGACGTTAGCAATTTCAGATGATGTAGTCATACATGGGACCGCATATTCGGGCAACAAAATCCGACTGAACTATATTTTAAATAAAAGCCGAAATACTGAAGATATCTTAATTGAAGCAAAACAAGATTGGACTTATACAGTATCCTTGGTTTTTTCCATTATTATCACAGGAATATGGATCTTTGCTCTTTTGTTTTTAATAGGAGTTATACCTACCAATCTCTTTGGCGTTTTTGATGCAATTATGGTATTTGTTTTCTCACTAATCATGGTAATATTACTTTTGCCCGTCCTCATAATCATGTGGGTATTGACGAGTTCTTTTGGAAAAAAAAGGAGAGAATCGGATGAATTAAGTCAGCATATAGCTCAAATGAAACAAAAATTAGGATTTACAGCACCTCCAAAAGCAATTCTTCCACAAGTTGAATCATCAATACAATCCGAGGAAGAAGTAATCGGGGGAACTGCCAAATTTTGTTCTCATTGTGGAGCAAAATTACCAACTGAAGCAAAATTCTGCTCTAAGTGTGGAGCAAAGTGGTAATGCAAATATAAAGTTGAAAAAATATAGATTATTATTTCTTTTTATTTTAATAAAAGCTCCCAATCAATCTGTTCTTTGACAATTTTAAGAACTAAATTAATTTCTTCTTCTTGAATCCCAGGTTTTATTCTTTCCATGTTTCGAATTGTTGTATATGTATCAGAAGGGCTTAAAATTATAGGAATTTTTTTCTCGTTAGCGACAGATATCACCGCAATATCCGGCTGAATATAACCCGTCAAGACTAGCACGGAAATATCTTCATTTAATGCTGCAAGTGCAATATCAGTTCTGTCACCTCCAGTAATGACAGCTGCTTGCTTCACAGATCGAAGATATTTTAAAGCAGCTTGAAGGTTCATAGCAGCAATTAAATATGTTTCAACGGTCTTATCTAAACCACTCATAGCAGGTTCGTTTATTAACGCTCCACCTATCGCTTGCTGTATTTCGGAAACTCTTGGGCTTAACAAATAAGAACTTTTTTCAATTAATCCAATAATGGGAATATTATATCGTTTTATATGGCCTTCTTCTAATTCTCTGATCCTTGCTTTGTATTCATGATCTATTTTGTTGAAGATTACCCCTTTTATCTTCATATTCCGAAATTCAAAATATTTTTTGGTAAAAAATAAATCATCAATGCATTTATCAGATGATTCGGTTTGAATATATACTAATTCTTCTATTTCAAGTGTTTCAGCAACAGTAACGTCATCTAATCCTACTCTAATATATTTTTTTATATTTGGAGCTCCTTCAATAATAACATAATCAAAATCTTTAGCCAATTTTTCATATGCCTTTTTTATTTTCCCAAGATTATCTTCTTTTTTAGTGGCGTCAATTAAATCGACATAATAACAATCTGGGATTGAAACTGGATTAATGATGTCATAAGGTAGGTTTGTTTTAAAGACTGTATTTTGAATAAATCCTACATCTCTATCTGCTTTATCTGAGAATGCTCCTTTTGGTATTCCAATGGGCTTAAAATATGCCACTTTTTTCCCTTCTTCCTGGAGTTTTAACATCATTCCAATAGAGAGTAAAGTTTTGCCAACACGTTCTCTTAAAGAACACAAATAGATCGGTTTAACCATTTTTTTATCCTTTCTTTTAATTTCAATTTTAAATATATAATTATAATTTTTTATATTTTCTGATTATTCAATTAACGTGATATGGTAATTTTAATATCTACAACAGAATAACCCTTAATGAAGCTTAGTAAAGGATTAATATCTAATTCTACTATATCTGTAAAATCATTGACTAATTGGGAGAGTTTTAATAGTACTTCTATGATTGAATCAATATCTGAAGGACTTTCACCTCTTACACCTTGTAATAAACTAAAGATTTTTGTTTTTTGAAGCATTTCTTTTGCATCTTTTTCACTGAAATTATAAGATAAAGCAAATGATACGTCTTTTAAGAAATTAGCGTAAATACCTCCCGATCCAACCATCAATAGAGCTCCAAATTGTGGATCTCTTGACATACCAATGATTAATTCATTGCTTTTCTTTTCTTTTTTAAAATCAATCATTTTTTGGACTTCCACACCATAGATTTTAGCGTTTTGTGGACCAAACTTTTTTACATTATCAACAATCTGGATATAAGCTTCAAATGCCTGTTCAGGGGTATTTATGTCAAGAATAATACCTCCAACATCAGTTTTATGGATTATCTGAGGGCTTACGATCTTCATAACTGCTTTTCCAATTTCAGCTTGAAATGTCATTGCCTCACGCGGAGTTTTTGCTAATCGTGTTTTTGGCGATTTAATTCCATAAGCTTCGAATACTTCACTTGTTTCATGGCTCAGAAGTACTGTTCTCTCATCATTTCTCACATTTTCAAATATAGATACAACCTTCTTTTTATTGACGCCAAAACTTGGTAATTGTTTTATATCTATAGGTTTTAAATTTAAATAATTACTATAATCCACTAACGCTTTCAATGATTGGGCTGCCATTTCTGGAAAGGGATAGCAAGGTACATGATGATCATTCAAGTATTTTGTTGCTTCATGCATAGAGATCCCTCCTATAAGAGAACAGACTATGGGTTTATCCCTTAATTTTTTTGAGATAATGTTATAAATAAGTCTGACTACTTCATTCGGTTGAGTTTGAGCTTGTGGACTCATGATAATTAAAGCACCATAAGTAGTAACTTCTGTATTTATAGTAGACACTGGAGGCTTGGCATTATTTAATCCAAAAATTGTATTTATGGTAAACTCATATCTCTGAGGTGATGCATCACCAACTATATCTACGGGATTAAAAATTGCAGCTTCCATTGGTAAATTTTCTCTTAACTGGTGTAGAATTGGTTCAGAAAATTGAGCGAATTTTAATCCTACTCTTTCAAAGGCATCAGTAGCAACAATACCCGGGCCACCCGCATTTGTTATAATCGCAAATGAATTTTCTTTAGGAATGGGCTGGTATAGAAAAATCTCACCATAATCAAAGAGATCCGATATAGTTTTTGCTCGAATCACACCACACTTTTTAAAAGATAAATCATATGCAATATCCGACCCTGCTAATGCACCCGTATGACTAGATGCTGCTCTTGCTCCCGCTTCACTTATACCTGCTTTTAAAATTACAATTGGTTTTTTGCTTGCAGCTTCGGGAACTATTTTTAAAAATTTTTCTCCCTTCTCAATACTTTCGAGATAACATAAAATTACTTTTGTATCGTCATCTTGGGCTAAATACTCAATGAAATCCACTTCATCCAAATCAGCTTTATTCCCTAAACTTATATTGCATGAAAAACCAAAGGCTTGCTCCATTGAATAATCCATCATTCCTGTTAACATCGCCCCCGATTGTGAAATCATAGCAATACCTCCCTTTCTTGGTGTATTTGATGCAAATGAACCATTATAATTTATACCTATAAATCCAAGGCAATTTGGACCTATAACTCTCATATTATATTTTTTTGCAATCTTAATAAGTTCTTGTTCTCGTGTGATTCCTTCTCCTCCAATTTCCTTGAACCCTGCTGAAATTACAACCAATCCTTTGATTCCTTTTTGCCCACATTCCTCAGCAGCAGAATTAACTAGTTTAGCAGGTATAATAAATATTGCAATATCAATATCCTCGGGAATTTTTAACACACTTGTGTAAGCAGTTAAATTGAGTATAATTTTCAATTTATCCGCTTTAGGGTTTATAGGAAATATCTTACCAGAAAAACCTGAATCAATAATATTTTTTAACACATTATAACCTACTTTACCAAGAGTAGCACTAGCTCCTATAACAGCGATACTTTTTGGATTAAAGAAGCAAGATATTTGATGGTTTGTGGACATAATAGTATCGTTGATACAAAGTTATATGTTATAATTATAAGGAATATTATATCTCATTAACTTTAAAGTTTTTTTTAAAAGTCGTAAAATGTATTAGAAAAATGTTATTAATTAAAGTTTAATTTACAAAGATTATGACGCATGTAAAAATTATTACTGAAAAGGGAGTTATCAATCTATCTATGTTTGATGATGATGCCCCTTTGACTGTGACAAGTTTTTTATTTCTTACAAGACAAGGATTTTATAATGGTCTTAAATTTCACCGAGTAGTACCTAATTTTGTAATTCAGGGAGGAGACCCCAAAGGAAATGGTACTGGAGGACCGAGAGATAGAGGAATTACGTCCTTTCCCTTTAAAGGGAAAGATATTACTTACCCCTACAAAGATGAATTTCAATCAGGTAAAAGATTCGACAAAGCAGGTATTCTTGCAATGGCTAATGCTGGAAAAAATACTAATGGATCTCAATTTTTTATAACCCACGTTCCTACACCCCATTTAACAAATAAACATACAATATTTGGTGAAGTCATAAATCCAGAGGATCAAAAAGTAGTGGATTCAATCGTGCAAGGGGATAGAATTATAGAGATTCAAATATTATGAAAAAAAAATAAAAAAAAATAGCATTAACAAATTAATATTTTAAAAAGTTTTATTTTTATCTACTTTATCAAATTTTAGTAGTCTCCGAAATCTCCATCATTATCATCTATATCGTCATAATCATCAAAATCATCATCCCATTTACCATCATTATAATCCATATAATCCTCATCTTCGCCCTCCCAGCTTTGATCATCCCATTCATTATCATCTTCGCCGAATTCATCTCTATCATAATCGGAGTTATTTAATTCCTCATTTGACATAATAAAACCTCCAAATATTCACACTATCTTTTTTACA
>CAYUTF010000099.1:0-1590 GCA_964447495.1 uncultured archaeon | reverse complement strand
TAATTCCTCATTTGACATAATAAAACCTCCAAATATTCACACTATCTTTTTTACATGAAGAAAATTTTTCTAATTTTATACATATCATAAACATTTTTTAAAAGTTTCTATTTATATTATCCTTATAAGTTGAGTAAAAATTTAGAAAAACTAAAAATATCAAATAGTTATTATTATGATATTATAAACTAATGTTTTCCATGAATGTGACTAATGAACCAAATATTTTTTAAGTTAAATTTTGATAAGAATAATAAAATAATAACGGTAAGAAAATGAGCAAAGAATTAAAACATCTAATTGACACGATTGATTCCACAAATAGGGCTCATTCGGATTTAGAAAAGATGATCAAATTCCTAAAAGATGAAGTACAAAGGTTAACGTTTACAATAAATGAACAAAAAAAAGTAATTCAAAACCAATCGGTGAAACTCTCATCAATAAAGGATAACAACTTACCAACAGATATTTTGGTATTAAAAGAGATGGTTATGACCCAAAGAGAGGAAATAGTAAAAAAGGATAAAGATATAGAGATTCTTAAGAAAACTCACGAGGAGATTACCACAGAGTTAGAGGAGACTAAACTATTTAAAGAAGATGATGAGGAATTAATATATGCCCAAAAATCCATCATTCAATTAACAGAAGAAAATGAAATTCTTAATCAAAAAATACGGGAATTACAGCAAATTATCGCTTCGAGAAATAATGATGAATTTGGTGACAAAGATCAGCAACTTATCGATGCAAAAAAGCTCCTTTTCCAATTGACTGAGGAAAGTGGAATAAAAAGTGTAAAAATTGAATCATTAAAAGCAGATAATCACACTTTAACTTCAGAATTAGAGGAACAAACAATCTTAAATCAACAATTAAGGGAGGATTTAGAACTTAGTAATTATTTGAATGAAAAGTTAGATTCTGAATTAAATGAAGTTCAGGAGAAGGTTGATTATCTTCAAGAAAAGTTAGACAAATTTTCTAATTATCAGCAAGATTCACCTAAGTCACCAGAACTTATCAACCAAATAAACAATCTAAATGAAAAGGTTGAAATGATTGAAGAAGAGAATATTAATCTAAAAAATATTATTGGAACTAATATTAATGTCATCGAAAATCTAAAAAGACAAAATGATGAACTCTCTGGAGAGCTTCAAAATCATGTAGAAATTGAAAATGATTTGAAAATTCAAAGTGAAAAGGAGCGTGAAGATTTAACACAAAAATTATTAACAATTGAAAATACTAACCAACAACTCAATGATTTAATTAATGAATTAAGAGAAAAAGAGCAAAATGTTAATAATATTAGTGCCATATCACCTTCCTTAAATCAAAATATGCAAAAAAATGTGGAGCATAATCTATTTCGATTTATGTTTAATCTTCTCGATAATAACAGCAAAATTCAAGTAAAAGAATTGCTAATGAAAGATTTAAGAAGTGAATCAAGAGAATTACGAACTTATGCTATTAAGACACTGAGTACAATAAAAGATCAAGATATATTAAATGAATTGAAAACGATGATATCTGATGAAGATTGGATTGTGAAACTTTACCTTATAAAAGCCTTTACTA
>CAYUTF010000098.1:0-11164 GCA_964447495.1 uncultured archaeon | reverse complement strand
GGTACATAACTGCTTCTCGGATATCATCTAATCCACATAGAAAAGTAATCCAACGAGCTATCCCCAAACCAAAACCTGCATGCGGAGGCATGCCATAATCAAACACATTTAAGTGTGATTCAAATGATTTTGGATTTAACCCCTTTGATTCAAGAGCATCAATCAATTGTTGTTTATTGTGTACACGTGTCCCTCCTGATGTTAATTCTAACATTCCCATCTGCAAATCAAATGATTCACTATATTTTGCCTCTTTTGAAGGCATAATATAGAATGGTTTAATACTCATTGGCCAATGGGTAATATAATAATAGTATTGTAATTGCTCACCTAATTTTCTGTAAGCTTCAGTTGAAATATCTTCCCCCCATTCCACATCCATATTATATTTAGTATCCAATAATTCTATAATTTCATCATATTTATATCTTTCAAGAGGAATTTCAGGTAGGATTGTTTTTTTCTCCATATTTAGACACTTTAATAATGACATTTGATTCTTTCTTATTTGCTCTATAACATAATATACTAATTCTTCAAGTATTTTCAGAACGTCATACATATCTCCAAATGCTAATTCTACATCTAGGACAAATATTTCACAGATATGCCGTTTTGTACGACTTTTTTCCGCCCGAAAGCATGGACTTATTTCAAATACTCTTTCATAAACGCCACTAAGTTGTTCTTTATATAACTGTGCGGATTGAGTTAAAAAAGCTTCTTTATCGAAGTACATGATCGGAAATAATTCAGTTCCACCTTCTGTTGCCGATCCAATGATTTTAGGAGTTGTGACTTCCGTAAAATTTCTTTCTAATAAGAATTTTCTTATTGCATTTAACATTTCTCCTCTAATTCCAAAAATTGCTTGATTTCTTTTAGATCTTAAGTCTAATGCCCGATTATTTAACCGAAGGTCTAATTCGGAGATAGTTTCTCCTGACATATCTATTGGTAATTTCTCGGGGGTTCTATTTAAAATTTTAAATTCAGATGGGATAATTTCTATTCCACCGGGAGCAGCTTTAAATACTTTCACTATTCCTTTAACCATAAAACAGTATTGATAACCCATTTTACTTTTTTCAAATAATTCATCAGACACAACTCCCTTTTTTAGGGTGATTTGACGTTCTCCAAATTTATCTTGGATGATTATAAATCTCATTCCTCCAAGATCTCTAAAATTTCTAACCCATCCTCCAAGAATTACCTCTCGATCTACTAACTTAGGCGTGATTTCTACGGTATAATGTGTTTTTCTCCACTCACCAATTTCTTCAAATGTCATTTTTTTCTAATATAAAGTAATTTATTATTAAAATTAAATTTGAGAAGGAAAGTAACAATAAATTTTTTGCTATCTTAATAACGATTAATAATGCCATTTCTAAATTGGAATACAAAATTTAGCTTTAATAACCGGAAAATATTAGATCAAGATTTCTTTGATTCGCTTAAATTAGTTGAAATTCATCCCGGTCTAAGTTCTGGAAAAAAAATCTCAAAAATTAATAAAGAGGATAATTTTGCTCCTGATTGGAGCAATCTATTAATCCAAGGTGATAATAAGTTAGTTATGCATGAACTTATGAAGAATTTTAAGGAAAAAATTGACTTAATTTATATTGATCCTCCCTTCTTTACTGGAGGTGATTTCAAATATAAAACTTTTATCGGAGAAGATAAGGCATTTAAGATCTCTAAAGCCTATTCTGATTCTTGGAAAGATGGTTTGGAATCTTATTTAAATTTCATTTATGAACGATTATTAATGATACGAGAACTCTTATCTGCAACTGGTAGTATTTACCTCCATTTAGATTGGCATGTCAGTCATTATATTAAAATTCTACTTGATGAAATTTTTGGGGACGAAAATTTTAGAAATGAAATAATATGGGCATATCCTGCTGCTTCCGTACAAACAAGAAAATTTTACATTCGATCTTATGATACTATTTTCTTTTATACAAAATCCAATTATAATGTATTTAGAGATGATCCTAATATTTATATGGAGTATTCTGATCGTGTAAAATCCTCTCTTAAAAGAGATGAGGAAGGCTTATTTTATTATCGCGGAGGAAGTCACAACGGAAAAAAGTTATCGCGTAAAGTCTATGTAAAAAATGATGGTATATTTCCTAGAGACGTTTGGAATGATATCCCGTATATTAGAGCAAATACAAAAGAATATCAAGGTTTTTCAACCCAAAAACCGGAAAGATTATTGAAGCGTATTATATTGGCTTCAAGTAACAAAAATGATTTGGTCGCAGATTTCTTCTGTGGAACGGGTACAACCTTGGTGGTGGCAGAAAAATTAGGGAGACGATGGATCGGATGTGATATAACCCCACAATCAATTCACATTTGCCGAAAAAGAATTCTTGATATCAGCAACAGTAATAATTTATTTGATTGGACAAAGAATTATAACATTCCTTTTAGATCTTTTAATGTGCTACAATTTAAAAATCAGGAAAAGCATTTCCATATTCCAGATGAGTTCCTTTTGAGTGATGGGGCTGCCTCTCATGACTTATTACCATATAAAGATCCGGATTTTGAAGTGTCAATTGAAAAGAAAGAAGAAACCATCCAAATAGTTCTAATTAATTACGAAGTGCCATATGTAAAAAATATCAACCATAAATTGACTGAGAAAATCACACATTTTTCAGATTGGATAGACTATTGGGCTATCGATTTTGAGTACCAAGGCGAACATATGAACTGTCTCTGGAGTTCATTCAGAAATCCAAAAAATAGAAAATTAATTTTGCGTTCAAAAACCCATTCCTATAAAATAAAGGGTAACTATAGCATCAAAATAAAAATTGTTAATATTTTTGGTCATGAATCAGAAAAAGAGTATAAAATTACAATCTAACGTTTATTTCATCAATTCTCGCAATAACATTGTCGCATATGACCCTCTCTTTAATGAAAATTCCAATTTTAGTTTATTTTTTTTTTTTGATGCGTTATCTACTTCATATTCCAATAATTTTAATCCTATGGGTTTAACTATCATTGATCGATATGATCCTTTAAAGTCGTATTCAACTAGCATTGGATTTTCAAAAATTTTGAGACTAATGCCCTCTACAGACAATAATTCTCTTAATAGTTGGTCCATTAATGGGAATTCTTCCAATTTCGTATCATAACCTATAAGCGGAATAACCATTCGAGCTCTATTTAGAGTAATAGCTTCTACTAAAAAATTATCATAAGCACCTCCAAAAATATACTTTACTTTTGTAAGATGCCCTCCCTCATCATCTAATATACTAATTACATCACCATTTTCGGGTTGAAATAATGAAAGCCCTCTATTAACACGTAGAGTAATCAATTTATTAAATAAATACGATTGAAAAGAACTTATTAAAAGTTTGATTAGATATTTAGGTAATTTTTTTACGGCTTTCTCGTAATCTCCAGGAGAATTTATTATAGATTTTATCAAAATTTTTTCATAATTTAGACTATTGGGAAATTTATCATATAATTTTATATAATCTCCCGTTTTCCTTAATTCCCTTCGTAGTTTTTGTGATTCCCCATTCTCAGTAGAATACGTATTTAATACTATTTCATCAAAAGCCTCCTTGAAATTGCCTTCAAGAATATATCTTCCTACTAAGTGTGAATTCGGCCTAAATGTGCCAAATCGCTGTAACCCATAATAATTAGGGAAGCCTTTTTCTTGTACAATCTTTAAGATTTTTTGAATGTGTAATAATGAACTTTTTTCGGGATCAATTTTTCTTAATGTAATGGTAAAATTATTTCCCCAATTACTTCCAATTTTGACCGATTTTTTTGTTGGAATAATATTTCTGATGAAAATATCTTTATATCTAAATTTCTTTAAGCGATCAATATGATTTCCTTTAATAGAGAATTGTTGTATGCTGAGTGAAACCTTGTCTTTTAAACCAGAATAATTTATTAATTCTATTGGTATATCTAGAGATTTACTTAATAATCGAATTACTTCAAATGTATCTCTATTAATTTTGATTAAATTAAAAGTTGTATAATTATAGTTAGAATCTTCAAAAAAATGAGTAATAGGTGTATCTTCTTTAATTTCAAGTATATTACCTTCACTGGTGATCTCTTTTACGACAAAGTCCTTATATGTATTTTTATAAATGCCACCAAATCCCTTCAATTGAGAGGTTGAGTACACACTAATACCTACAAATTTTTCTAGTTCCCTCTCATTATTCCCTTGAAAATCATGATGATTAATAGAATAATCAACCAATATTGGAACCTTTCTAAATACATTTATAATAATTTTAAGTCTCCAGTTATCTCATCAATCTCTGAAGAAAGTGCAGGACCTATTCCTAATGCTGTAATGGTTCCGGGTGTTAATTGAGTCAACCCAGCATCTTTAACCAAAAAATAAATTATTTTTTTCTTTTCTAATTTTATTATGATTTCTTTTATCAAATCTAAATTATTAATTTTAAGTACTACCTTTTTTTGACCAGTATTTTTCCAATCCTTCCAAACATTTTTATTCTTTATCCTAACTAAATCAGAAGCAGACACAGAGGCATGGCATGATTGAGCACATTTTTTACCGATGCCCATCTTTAAATCAGTCCTTATTAGAATTACTTGTTTATACTCGTCCAAAATAATACATACCTATTATTATTTAAGCAAAAAACAAATATAATGGTTATTCAAATTCAATTCTAGTGATATTTCCCGTTAATTCTAAAACTAGTTCTTCCAGTTCCTCCTTTGTAAATAGAATTTTATCTAGATCTTTTTTAAAGAGGATAGCTTTAAATTGAATATCTCCAGTTGCAAGGAAGATTTCATTTAAAGAGAGTATTTTATAGGGAGCGATTAAAGCTTCTAATACGGGTCTTGGTTTCTTAGTATTTTCAATAATGATTATTTCATCGATTTCATAGGTTTCTTTCATCCAATTTATTAGTTCGTTTGTAATTTTTAACTTATCTTTTTTACCTACAACTAAAATTACTACGTCTTCAAAATCAATCGCTTTATAAAAAGAAATCTCTTTTAAATAACCAAATTTTTCTTCTTCCAGGTCAAGTAAATCCTTGGCTAAATCTAATTCAAATTGTGTTATT
The DNA here is from genome assembly GCA_964447495.1 of uncultured archaeon. Lineage (GTDB taxonomy): Archaea > Asgardarchaeota > Lokiarchaeia > Sigyniarchaeales > SOKP01 > SOKP01. The sequence goes on along the minus strand of CAYUTF010000098.1, from coordinate 6,026 downwards.
TTACCCGTATCAAGATTTTCTTGGCAATTAACACATAAAAAACCTGTTCTTACACATGTATTACAAGCTGGAAGCTTTCTCATTAGTTTAATACTTAAATCTTTTTATCGAAATCAATTCAATTATTTTAAAGCTCAATAACATCGCATTTAATATTGTTCAACAATCTATCTGCTGAATTTGGGTCTGTTTTATATGTATAAAGGTATTTACGGGTTCTAAGCTTGATTTTTACAATATCTTTTTTACGTTTGACCCTGCAATGAATAGCAAATTCCGCTAATTCAAGAAATTTTTCTTCACTTAATATCTCTTTTGGCAATTTAATCGACACAAAACTGTTATTCTTAAAATTTAATATATATATTCTATTAATTATAAAATTTTAATTTTTTCATTAGATACAAAAATTTTAATTTTTAAAACAATTTTACAGTATAATCTTTAATTTTTAGAATGCATTTTTTATTACAAAAAGTAAATTTATGAGATGAAATGAACAATGGCTCCTATTGATGACCCAGAAAAACGCAAAATAGCAAGATATCATTTATTAGAAAAAAGTGTGTGCAGGCGATGTGGAGCACTAAATCCAATTAGGGCAAAAAAGTGTCGCAGATGCCATGGAAAGGATCTTCGATTGAAGAAAAGAGAATTAGTTAAATAATAGCTTTTTTCCTTGATATAAATATTTAATTTTATTTTACTTTAAAATATAAAGAGAAAATAAAATACCATATAAATACATACACCTAAAATTAATACAAATATCACAATTAATCTAATGTAACATGTTCTTTTCAATTCTTTTCTAAATATCGCTTTGAAATTTTCATATATGTTCGATTTAAATGATTTTAGATATGATCTATCCTCTTTCTTTAATGTTATATTTATTCTATAGGTGATCGAGGGAATGTTTAATTCAATCACGTTAATGGGTAAAAATATAAATAGAAAAACTAAGATCATAATTATTAGTAATACTATTGTGCTAATGATGTTATCAAGGATTAAGCCTAACGAGTTTGCTAATACCCAACCTTCAAATTGTTGTATAGTTAAAAATATAATTAAGCCCCCCAATCCTACAAAATCAAAAAAATCTAACTTTCTATACCATTTTGTAATTTTTACGGATTTTACCTTGTCAAACATCATATACTGAAATTTAAACATGAATTCTCGGCATAAAGTGAATTTCTGTAAATCAATATTATACTGTATCTCATCTCCGTTATTTTTGCTAAAGTCATGATTAATTGCTCTTATAATAAGTATAATTCCATAGGTTAATGCAATCCACCAAACAAAAGGACCAAATAAAATCATCTGAGTAATCATAATAGATGACATTATTACTAAAACCATTCCAAATAATAATTGAAATAACTGAAAATGGGTCTTATTAAGTTGAGATGAAACTACAATATCATTTTGGAGATTTTTTCCCGTAATCTCTCCGTTTTGTTTTCTATCATTAGGTAATTTAACTTTTCTGGGGAGATAACCAAATAGGTCTTTAAAATCATCCTTAACTTTTTTTTGATTTCTAAATTTTATTGGGGAAAACCACATCTCATATAGCATATCCTTGGTCGCGATTTCGAAATAATGTGGTTGAAATAAAACTAAAATAATTAACACTATTATCTCTACTAGTGAATATATTAAAAAAGACCAAGATAACACATATTCTGGCCCTGCTTTATCCACAAAAAATAAGGGAATTCCCGTCATTAACTGTAATACAATAAAAGGAATAAATAATACAATCCAAGACAATTTTGGTCCAAGATGGTTATTTTGAAATCTTATCGCTTCAATATCTTTTTTAGGAATCTCCGTTAACCATGAAAATCCTGGTCGAATTTCATAAAAAAAATAAAAATTTTCAGATACTGAAAATTTTCCCCTAAATATACTTAATACAAAATATAAAAATAAGCAAATTCCAATTATGAACATAGGTAGACCTGTTAGATAAAAAAAAGAGGGGCCTCCAAGAACAACAGCGCTTCCATATTCAACCTCATGGCCAACATCCATGCCAAAAGTGATAAAAGATATTATGCCAATGATAATTAAAATTAAGGCTGCAAATAATCTGGAGATATCATAAGAGGAAAATCTCACTTCTTTTAATGGTATTTCTCTTAAATTTCGTGCGCTTTTGATAGTAATTGAGTTCTCTCTTAAATAATAGGGTGCTATGAAATATTTTGAAGCAATGATGAGCCCTATTATGATAATCATAATATCGACTAATATTGAGAGATTGACATCTTCTACTTCAAATCCAAAATCTACTCCAAATATAAACAGAAACAAGCCTAGGATTGTAATTATTAATCCAGAAATTAAAAAGAACCATCTCAGGATTTTCTTTTTGGGATGAGTTTGTTTTAATTTCTCTATCTCAGCTTCACTTAAAATAGTCATATTCGCGATTATTTTGAATATATTAATATATCTTTCAATTTTTTCTTTTATAAAAGTTCAACTTCAAATATTTCGGTTGAAAAAGTAAATTTCATTCTCTTATCATAATGGATTATAAAGAGTTTCGCAATGGACTTTTATCATTATCCTCTCTTTTGTCTCTTTTTTCATTGACTTTCTTATTCAGTACCATCGTTTTAAAACCCTACATCGCATTAGAACCGATTGATAGAGATTTTATTGTTCTTATTTGTATTCTGAACATAATATTTAGTGTATATATTATACTTGAAGGAATACATTTAAAAGATGTATTTAAATTAGAGGATAAAAATATAATAAAATTTGGTAAAAGACTTGGTATCATCACAATGATTTATTTTCCTAATTTACTATTATTTTTTTCCCTACTTTTTAAAGAACAGAACAATCTTCAATTATTGATGATCTATTTATTGCTTATAATTAAAGTGCTCTTATTAGGTATTATTTTTAAAGAAGTGTATGATCTGGTTTTAAAAAATCCTTCTGACAGAAAATTTGAACTGGAAAAAAATCGTAAGCTATATTTTGAATGATTTAGATAAATAGGTACTTATAAAGAGAAAATTATAAAATTAATACCCCAATGAGAAATATTTCATTGTTTTGTAAGTTTTTCTATAGCCGTCTCAATCATCTTGAGTTTGGTTGAATATTTTTCCAAGAGTTCTGCGAATTTGTCTACTTCAATCTCATTGCTTTCATTTAATTGTTTCAACTCGTTTATTGTTCGTATAATTCCCGATTTCTGATCAATTAATTTCTCTTTTTTGCTATATGGGATTTTCTGTTCTAATTTCTTCTTTTGAAAGGATTTAAATCTTTTTATATTAAGATCTTTAGGCACAAATCTCGTCAAATATACGATATTTTTCGGTACAAAGGGAGCTAAATTCTCTGGGATGATAATTATGGGTTCAGGATCTTGTATTTTTTTAATTTCTTCATAATCTAATGATTCAATATTCATCTCTTTTATTAATTCTTTTACAATTGAGATGTTATTTTCAATGCTATCGCGCTCATCTTTAGAAAGGTCAGATAAGTTTTTTACCATTCCTTCCCAGATATCCAAAGCCTTTTGATAATAGAAAGATGCTTTTTGATTTAATTTTAAGACTTTATTTTGATTTATAGAAGTTAAGGAAGATTCAATTGATGCGTGTGCCTTTAGTTGACAAGCTTTTCCCATATCAAAATGAAATTGCCCTCTTAATTGCTGTTTCTTCTTTTCAACATGCTTTTTAAGATAAAATAACCTTTTTGATAATGCACTTAATCCCGCATATAGTTTTGAGGCAAAATAAATGTTATTATTATTTTCTTCTCTTAATGCAGCTAAACTTTGAGCAATTACGCGTGCTTCTTCAGAATTTAATTCTAAATTTTCAGACGATAAACTTGTCCCAACATCTTTCTGATAAACCACAGAAGAACTAAAATAGGCCGCGCTTTTATAAATCTTACTACATTCCACCATTGCAATGATGGAGTCCTCCCATTCTTGCTCATTTTCAAACTTCTCAGAAAGGTACGCATAAGCTCTTGCCATAACCCATAAAATGCGACTGCACTCAAACATAATATCATTAATTTGAATTTCCTTATTATTTTCTAAAGGATCTTGAAATATAGAGGTGATATCTAGATCTTTTAGAATCTTGGAATGATCTACGTTCTGATAATTTATATTCAAAATACGAGTGTATTCCAATACTAGATTTAAATCATCTAAAGTAAAATTCTCATCTTCTTTTTCTAAGGCTTCTTCTAAATGTTTAATTTTAAAATGAAGATATCGAATTCGACGTTTAGTATCTTCATCTTCAAAAGGAGGCATAATTTTTAATCATGTTTTTTTATTAAATTCCAGTTATATAAGATAATTTAAGCATTATTTTAAAACTAATCTATCTTAATATTTTTATGAAAAACTTCTTTTATTTTAACTGATTACCGAGTTTATATCTTAATCATGAAAAAGAAGAAAATATTCATTTTTGAGTTTGTTTCTGGTGGGGGATTTAATAAAGAGAGTATTCCGTCGTCATTATTCTCTGAAGGATATAGTATGCTCAAATCAATAATAGAGGATTTTAAGAAACTCAACTTTGAAATTTTAACCCTCTTAGATAAACGCATCAAATTTCTATCGGCTTATTTAAAAGCAGATTTCATCTTATTTGTTGATCTAGATGACAACTGCATTGAAAAGTTTGAAAAAACTTTATTAAAATCAGACTGTTGTTTCATTATTGCTCCTGAATTTTCAAATATTCTCTACAATCTCACAGAAATCGCTTATAAATATAAAAAACAAACATATAGCATAGGGCTAAATGGGATTAAACTTGGAGCCTCAAAGATGAACACCTACGAGTTCTTTAAAAAATCTCATGTTCCCACTCCAGAAACGTATGTAATTCCTGTTTATGATGGTCAATTTGATTTAGATTTTATTCATAATAAATTTAATGAATTGAACAACTCCATCATTATTAAACCCGAAGATGGTGTAGGAGCAGAGTCAATTCTGCATATTGATCAAGAAGAACAAATAAATAAATTATTTGGAAACTCTAAAAACGTATTGGATCTTTCTCGCAAATATATTCTACAGAGATTTATTGATGGAGTTGACATGAGCATGTCTCTGATAGGTGTATCGAAATTCAATGATGTTATCCCATATATTTTAAGTATTAATACTCAAAATGTTATTCTTTGTAAAAACAGCATCGACTCAAGATATAATGGAGGTATGACTCCTGCAGAAAATTATGATGAGATTCAATCCTCTTTACAACCCTTAATAAAAAAGTTAAATCTCTCTGATTTTAAGGGATATTTCGGTATAGATTTTATAAAAACTCCAAAAGCTGGCTTTCAATTTATTGAAATTAATCCTCGATTGACAACATCTTATTTAGGAATCAGAAATATTTATAAGATGAATATATTTAACCTAATAGTTAAACCTATGAAAATGGGATTAGAAAAAATGTCTATTCATCCAGAATACTTTTCTAAATATAATCGATTGGATTTGCAATATATAGGGCAAAAATCTAAAGAAGATATAAGAAATAATCTTACTTTTAAGATCTTAAAAAAAATCCCGGAGATGATAACCCCTCCAATACAGTTAATTGAAACGAATTCTAACAATTATTCATGTTTTATTGCAACAAAAACGCGAGATTTGAGGTCCTCTGATTATAGAGTTTCGCAAATTCTTAAAGTATTAAAAAAATTTGAGTTTATCCAACTAAATAGAGAGGAATAATATTATGGAAAACGCAGCATAATGTACCAATAAAGAAAGGATTAAAGAACTCTCAATTTTTAAATACTTATAAACGCTTAAATTATAGGTTAGAATCCATAATGACCATAATTGAAATATGATAAGCACTATATTATCTATAATATTAATTATCTGATAATTAAAAGAATTAGTCAACTGAAAGAGATAATGTAATAGCATATATATGAGCATTGGTAAAAGTACAAATGAGAAACTTAAGAAAAGCTTTAAAGAG
>CAYUTF010000097.1:0-11324 GCA_964447495.1 uncultured archaeon | reverse complement strand
TCTGATCTCATTTGTGACAGTATCTTTCTCCTTATTAAACCATATCAAAATTTAAATAGAATCATCGCTAATTGTAATTAATTACAAGTTTTTGTGATTTTATGGCTCTAACCCCGTTAGATATATTACATAGCAGTTTCAGTTTAGTTGCAGTTGTGATTTCTATCCTCATTGGATTGATAATTATCTCGAAATATTTCAAATTTAAGCAAAGAAATATCTTACTAATTGGCATATTTTGGACGGGTTTGACATTCCCGTGGTTACCAACGGTGATTACTTTTATCATGATGCTTACTGTGGGATATGGTCTTACTGTAGAATGGTTTATCCTTATTGGCATTGTTATCCTTCCGATAACGGTTTTATGTGGATTAACTGCATTCATCAGCTTATTAGGCGTTAGAAAGAACAACAGAAGAAACATTCTCTTATCAGTCTTGGTTTTTAACTTAATTTTTGAGAGTTTAATCTTCTATTTTCTCTTAACAAATGTAAGCATTATCGCAACTTTAGAAGGAACCTTCAATATTAAATGGAGCGTTTTTAGTCAAGTCTACTTCATTATTAATTTGGTGTTATTTTTAGTTACGGGTGTGTTATTTTCACGGAAGTCCCTCCAATCGGATAGTAGAGAAATAAGATTTAAGGGTAAACTATTAATGGCCGCATTTATCTCTTTTACTGTTGGAACGGTCTTAGATTTTGCAATCTCTTCGACAATAACCTATATCATTGCGAGATTAATTTTATTATCCAGCTCAATTGAGTTTTATATTGGATTTCTCTTACCTGAAAGAATAAAAAGGATGCTATTTAAGGAATAAACTATTTTTTCTTTATTTTTCTTATTTTTAAAAAATTTAAAGATAAAAAGATAATAGGTTAGTTTAATTTTCTAATCCCAAGTACTTTTTGTGATACTTGAATCATCATCTTCTTCGTGTACTCTCTTCAAATTGATATCAGAATATCCAGGAATAATATTAAGGAGTCTTCGCATCGCATTTTTGACATCTCTAGCCGAAGCAATAAACCTGCCCACTATTAATATATCAGCACCCATATCTAGTGCGTATTTAGCGCTTTCTGGTTCTATTCCTCCCGCCACAGCAACTAACACACGGTCTCGTCCTGATACTAATTTTTGATCGGCAAATGCTTCTTTAATTTTTGGAACTAAACCCCATCTTGTTCTTTGGGAAGCATCAGGCGACTGAGATCCTGCAGTTTGTTCTACATCTATTGCTCTATGTAAAATTACAACATCTGGAACTTGTTTCAAGGATTTCATTTTTGCAATGGGATCAGCAACCTCCATAGTATCGACGAACCCATATATTCCAAGACGATGAGCTTCCAATAAAAATTTATCGATTGAAGAAGAGGAAGCAAGTCCCGAGCATACTACAGCATCGGCAGTAGCATCAAAAGAGAAATCTACTTCCAATTTACCTACGTCAAGGGTTTTTAGATCAGCAACGATAAACTTATCTATTGCTACTTCACGTATCTTTCTAATTGCATCCATACCATACTTTTTTACAAAAGGAGTGCCCACTTCTAAAATAATTCTATCACTTTTTGGAAGTTCTTTAATTACTTTTATTTGTTTCTCTAGATCAGGCGCATCTAATGCAACTTGTACATAAGGAGGACGAAATAGTCTTGGAATACGCATTCCCGCTACGGGATGTTTCGCACGATCTTTATCATAAAATATTTTTTCTATTGGAGGATATGATTTTAAAGCTCTTTGAATCGCTAATTTAGTAGCACCGTAATTATATTGATATATTCTTCTATAATCTGTGGCGTCAGGATGAATAAATACACTGATAATTATAAACCATTCATCTAATTTATTCATTGGAATGATTCCCTCTTCTACTGCATCTGCTACAGCTTTAGCGACTGCTGCTTGTGCAGGACCAAAAATCTTATTAGCATCCTCCATATTAGCGACAGTAACCTTAGGTATAATAAGAGTATATGGTTTTGGTAATAAATTAGGCCGGATACATGCCAGCAATCCACCATGGCCTATACTCGGTGCACCTATAGCGTTTGCAAATGAAAGTCCCACAGGCCCATCTTTTGAACCTATAATAACATCAAGATGCGCAAGATTTGGTGCTTCCCCGATTAATGCTTCCCCAACAAAGTAATCTATTTTAGCCATAATTTACACTATAATTTTTAACTATTTATTTTGATATATTTTTCAGATATTATTATAAAATTCTGTATACATAAAATTAGAGTTAATTCTCTCTTAATAAAATTATCTTATTGAAATTAACCATCATCTCCATACCCGCAATTTCAAAATTTCTTGAAAGTATCTTCACATAATTATTAATATAAAGACTATTATGTTAAACTAGATAATAATGATTAGAGGTGTGAAAAACATTATTGAAGTAACTTCAAAAGGGAAATACCCTAAAGAACCTAAAGATTTTAACTATTTGGAAGTGTGCAGGAAAGATTTTACTGGTTTAAAAGAAGGAAAATATGATAATTTTTTTAATTATTTGAGTGTGTTAATTGCTGAGCTTGAAAAGAAGGGAAAAAAACCCGATACCCTAATACAGCAGAAAAGTAGCCTAGATCAAATTAAAAAGTTAGTGAAACAAGGTAATGAAAGAGTAGCTTTTCAGAGTTTCTTTAGAACGTTTCCATCATGCTTGCCACATAGAGCTCAAGAGCAGAGATTTTGAATTCTTTTTATTTATAAAAAATTATAAATAACTTTAGAAAAATCATTTGGATAAGTGATATTTCTCCAATTCTTTCGCGATATTAAACATTTTACGAAGTTGGTTTGTATTGAGGCTTTGAGTTTCAAATATGATATGTTGACAATCATATTTCGAAAAATCTGTTTCAATAATTTTTATTTTATATTTATTTTTATTTTCCCATAACAAAGACCCGGGATATGGTGTTGCTACGAAAAATTCGAGAGTATCCTCATTTGTTAAGGGCAAATTTTTTATATATTTGACAGTCTCTTGAAATGTTTCATCTGTTTCCCCAGGTAACCCCAAAACAAAATAGCATTGAACAGAAATATTTTGTTCTTTGAGAAAGTCTAGTCCTTTTAGAACTAACGTTGGATCTTGATACTTAAAATTACGTTTTAATACTTCTTCACTTGCAGATTCAATCCCAGTGGCAATTAATTGGCACCCTGCTTTTTTCAATAATTCTGCATCGTCTCGTTTAATAGCATCCACTCTTAATTCACATCCCCAAGGCATCTTAATTTGATTTTCTATAAACATATTACAAAAATCAATGAAAAACGGTCTGTTAATATTAATATTGTCGTAAAAGTTAATGTAATTGTAATTCTGGAGGGAAATAATATCTCTAATTTCAGACACAATAGAATTAATGCTGCGAATCCTTACTAGTTTGAAAAATCTTTGTCTTGAACAAAAAGAGCATTCATTTGGACACCCTCGGTTCACAATGATATTTGCTACTTTATAGTGAAAATATTCATGAGATAACTTATATCGCGCAGGAAGGGGGAGTTTTTCTACATCAACAACTTCAGGGTATCCTGTAAAAATTACCTTCCCTTGAGAATTAATATATGCGATTCCTTGAATGGAATGGAATTTATTCTCAAATTCTCTAATATTTTTATCATTATTTAAGATTGCTATGAGTAATTCAACTAAATTTAAAAAAGAGTTTTCAGATTCTCCAATACATATAAAATCTATAATAGATTCAGCTAATAATATTGAATTATACTGAAAAGAAACATGCGGTCCACCAAAGATAACAATAGCATTTGGATTACTCTTTTTGATGATTTTAGCTATGGAAATAGAAAATTTATAAGTATTTGTCAGACAAGTTAATCCAAAAATGGTATATTGTAAAGCCTTTGTGTTAAGTATTTTCTTTAATTCATCAATACTAAAATCATCATATTGTTCTAAATCCAAAATGTCTACATCGATATCATTTCTATCTAATATGGCTGCTAAATACAAAAGCCCTAAGTTTGGTTCTCTGAAATATTCTGATTGAAATTCAGAGGGTTTCGTAGTTTTTGGATTTATTAAAAGGATCATTTCAATCTTTATATTAATCAGTATTTGGTTCTAAATTATTGCTTTCGTCATTGTTATCATTGGGTAATGATTCTGGAATTTGAAATGCATCAAATAGGGAGTCAATCTTCCCTGGTTTACTATATTTTTCTTCAGGAATTAATGGTGTTTTTAGTATTAAGGATTGAACTTCATCATGTTTCTTAACAAATAACTCTACTCCTTGTAATGCCTTATCTTTGACTATAATTCGGACGGAATAATTACGATCATTAAAAAATGTAAATCCATTGTTCAATCTCCCCATTTTAACCGGTTGAACGCTAACCTTATCTTCTTTAAAAAAGGATTCAGGTGTTTCTTCTTCAGAGTAAATATTTCCTCCCAGAATAAGAAATACTCTATTAAAATGTTCGGGTATAGAATATTGTTTGATATTTTCTAACACGGTATTCAATCGGGGATTTTTAATGATAATAGTTCCAATAGTTACGTCCACAGACGGTTTATCAAAGTCCTCTTTATCTATTGTTCTTGCTCTTCCTGGAGCTAATGGTTTATCTAATATCATTAGGAATTCTTCATCATCTTCAGAATAAAAATTCAGGGGATATATTCTGTAAAACAATCTTAATTGCTTTCGTAGCATATTTGCTAGAATACCGCCATAAATCTGGAGTTTTAAAGTACTATATGGTCCGTTATACGTCCAGATACGTTTTGTATCATGATCTACAAGCAAATATACTTTATGATTGTTAAAATTATTTATTTTATCTCTCACTACTTCCCCATCTGACGCATCCACAGTTAAAAAATAGGGAAATTCTCTTACTTCTATGACTTCAAAAATTTGCATTACACTAAATCCCAAACTTGTTTTATATTTTTAATAGGTAATTTTCTTTAAAATAAATTTTATTGTTTTTGTTATACAATCCCATTTATTCTAAAAAACGTTAAATCAATAAAATTTTTATATTTTAGGATATTCTTAATAGTAATTCTCGTTTTGTCAGATTGATAAACATGAGTTCAGAGAAAAGAGTCTATAAATTAAACATTTCTGGTGGAAACACGGGTCTCGGGAAGGGGTTATCCAAATTAGTTGAGATCGATGAAAAAAAGTTTCGATTTGAAGGAATGAAGATTGGTGATTCAATAAAAGGTGGTTTATTAGGATTTCCCAATTACGAATTCCAGATAACTGGAGGATCAGATTCAAGTGGATTCCCTATGAGAAAAGACGTTCATGGTCCAGTTAAAAAAAGAATCTTAGTTTCTAAACGGGCAATTGGCTATAAACCTCGTAGGAAAGGGCAAAAGAAACGAAAGACAGTAAGAGGAAGTGAAATTACATACGATATGACACTTATTAATCTTAAAGTCACAAAATATGGAGAAGCTGAATTATTTAAAGCTAAAGAGGAATAGAGGAGAGAGGATTATCATGGTTAAAGTAAAAAAATGCTCATTCTGTGGATATGATATACCAATTGGTAAAGGCCATATGTTTATTAAGAAGGATGGCACAATTCTTAATTTCTGTACTCCTAAATGTAGAAAAGCTATGCTCATAGCGAATAAAAATCCGCGTAAAACACGATGGACAACATTTTATGGGAAACAATAAAATCAATTACATTATTTAATTAATAGGATCTATTAAGAAAATAAGTTCCCTAAAGGAAAATTTTACCGTAAAATAATAAAAAATAATTTATTGTAAACGAGGAAACTTTAAGAGATCATCTAGCAAATCTACTTGGCTGACAATCATTCTCTGGCAACAGAACCTTTTAATACCTAACTTTTTAAAGGCATCTTTAGCAGATTCCCCTTTTTCAATCAGTTCCAAATACGGTTCATATACATGGGCTATAAGTTTCCCACATGAGAAGCATCTAATTGGTATAATCATGGTGAATTTACTCTTATTTATTGGTATTAATTAAAATATTCTATTCATAAGAAATATTACTAGTAAATATCGAAAATATATCATAGCAAAAAAAATTTATGGTTTTGTGAAGATTTTTCCTAAATACTTCCAGAAAGCATAAATTTTATTTTTAATCCGATATTATTTACTTCATTAAAAATCGATGATTTATGAAAATATATTAAATGTATATATTTGAAGGAGAAAATTATGAGTTATGTAAAATTTAAAGTTCCTGATCCTGTGAAAAACGAACTGAAAGAGATCATTACAAAGATAGCTGAAACACGTGATTCAAAAATAAGAAAAGGTTTTAATGAGGTCACTAAATCAGTTGAAAGGAGCCTAGCCAAACTAGTAGTGATGGCTGAGGATGTGAGTCCTCCTGAAATATTATTTCACGTTCCATTAATCTGTGAAAGTAAATCCATCCCCTATGCTTACATCTCTACCAAAAAGGAATTAGGTAATTTGGTAAAAATTAATGTCGGTTCAGCAGCAATTGCTATAGAGAATTTAGGAACAAATAACGAAAATATTTTAAATAATCTTATTAAGAAATTAGCAGAGTTAAAAAAATAGAATGGTGAAGTTCTGTGGTAAAATTAGATAAATCAAAAAGTACATCAGTAGACGATTATTCTATTCCTGCGGAAGTCATTCAAATTGTCGGAAGAACAGGATTAACTGGTGAAATCAATCAAATTAAAGTTCGAATACTTGAAGGTCCTGATAAGAATAGAATTTTAACTCGAAATGTGAAAGGTCCGATAAGGGAAAATGATATTGTAATTTTGCGTGAAGTAGAACGAGAAGCTCGTAAAATTAGAAAGAGACGTTAACTAACTATTAAAAAAGTTAATTTCATTTTTCAAAAAATTCTAATAATTCTAAATTTTTATATTCTTTAGTAATAAATTCTCGTAAGGCTGTACGAATAGCTTCAGATCGACTTGGAACAATTTTCAAATCTATTAATTTTTTAATATTTTTATCATAACATTCTGGAATATTTATCGTTATATTCTGCATTCGAGACTTCTTTTTTTCTTCTTCTGGCAATTTACCTGACACCTAACCCAACACATTTCTAATAACTATATTTTACTATATATTAAATAGAACAAGAATAACTAAAATGTTCTATACCCTTTATTTATTCCAACTTTTTGATAATAAAATATAAGTTAAACTTGTTTATAAAATTATCTTTCCCTATTTAAAGGCTTCTATATCAGATGTAATTTATTTTGACAGATTTATTTTGATGCTGAACGTTTATAACACTAATTTTATATCAAAATGAAAATATTTTATTTCCTCATTTATCGTCTCTTTTAACATATCGTCCCCGATTTTCTATAACAGTTATATTTCTTATAATCTGATCTGAATCATTTACTTCAAAACTTTTATACTCTGAACGATATCCCTCAATAAAAGACTTAAAACATGGCAAAAAATCGCTTCCATGAGTAGAAATTAAAACACGTTTAAATAAATGGAGATCTACACTTTTATCTTCAATTGAATCGGAATAATCATGAAGTCCAAAATCAATTAGAAAAATTTTTTTTTTATTCGTTATAATAATATTGCTGGTAGTAATATCACCATGAACATGTCCATTGATATGGAGTGTCGCAATTTGCTGTCCCACTTCTTTGAAAATACTAACTTTTTCTGAAATCGGTATTTTATCCATTAGATCCTTTAATTTTTGACCTTCAATATATTTCATAATAATTATAGAATTATGAGCATCAATTTCATAAACTTGAGGAACATTGACCCCATATTCTTTTACTTTTATTAAAGCTCTTCCTTCATTTAAAGTTCGCATTGTTCTGATACTTTGATCAAGTGGGGATATACGATAATTCTTTGGAATTCGATGTTTAAATATTACTTTTTTTCCAAACCAGTACCCATAATAAAGATTTGCTTCTGCGCCTTTTCGTAATAACTTTTCCTTTCCAATAGCATTAGATGCAATCAACTTTGGATTAACCTCTCCAAGGTACTGTTAACTTATCCATACGTTCTTTAGGGTTTATGATAGTTGTTAGAATATCTTGTTCTCCTTCTGATCGATATCGCAATAAACCTGTCCATGCTATCATAATACCATTATCTCCCGCATACTTTAAGGGTACAACTTCGAATTTTGCATCATGCTCTTTACTAATATAGCTAATCATTTCCTGCAAACGTGTATTTGCTGCAACACCACCCGTCAATAAAACTTCTTTCTTTTCTGTATGAGCCAATGCACGTTCAGTTACTTCAGTTAACATAGCAAATGATGTTTCCTGTAAGGAATAAGCAACATCACATAAATCATAATCTTTAGAATAATCTTCAGATTCGATCAACCTTTTCGCAGCAGTATAAATCCCTGAAAAAGATAAATCCATTCCCTTTACGATATAAGGTAATGGAAGGTATCTTTTCGATTGTTGAGCTAGTTTTTCTATTTTTGGACCTCCAGGATGTGCTAATCCAACATCTCGAGCGAACATATCGATCATATTGCCGATTGAAATATCTAAAGTTTCGCCAAAAATTTGGTATTTTCCTGATTCATAAGCGCTCACAATTGTATTACCACCAGATACATATAGAGTTAAAGGATCATCAACCTTACACATTAAACGACCAATCTCAATATGAGCAATACAATGATTGACTCCAATAACAGGTATATTTAATAATTGTCCGAGCATTCTTGCGACTTGAGCTCCGATTTTTAAAATCGGACCTAAACCAGGGCTTTTGCTAAACGCAATTAAATTAATATCTCGTATTCTACAGTTAGCTTCTATAAGAGCCTTGTGGATAACTCCCATAAAATTGTTAAGATGTTGCTCTTTAACTAAATAAGGATGAAGTCCTCCCTTTTCAGGAAAGAATGTATCATTTACCACACTATAGACGCGACCATCAAAACCCATTATCCCTACCGACCATGTATGGGCTGTAGATTCAATCCCTAAAACAAGATTGGTATTTACCTTCATAAGTATTACCCACTATGTATTATATGGTCCGTTTGGTGAAATATAAAAAAAGCCAAACAAAATTTCCTATTTTGTATGGTGTCTGCTTAATTAGATTTGGTACGTTTTCTGGGAGTGCGATGTCTTTTAGCAACAGTAGCTGCTCCTTTCTTTCCCTTTCTCTTAAATACGGTATAACCACATTTACCACAACTAGATCTGTCATAATGATCTGCGAGAAAGTATGAGGGCCCACACTTTGGACACGTTCTATGATTTCTAACTAATTTTCCATCTTCAATATCATACATTTTTGAAATGTCTGTCATTTTAATCACAAATTTTGAATATTATATTAGTTATTCATATTGGAAGAGATGTTTATATGGTTCTTTTCTCTTCTTTAATCGATAAATTTCCGTTCTTTTTTCAGCATCCAAATTTCTCACTTGAATATGAAACGGTTCATAAAATTGTAAATCTTTGGAATCTCCATAAATATATACTTTTCCCATCGAATATGCCGAACCAAATTTAGTTCTTAACTTCCTAATTATAGTAAATTTTTCATTTGCATTTTTCATAGCGGCAATCTTTTTCTTAACATCCAATCTATTTGGAGTACCCTTACCGAAGTGATCAATTCTAAATTTAATTTCAGTTCTATTAATCAATTGGTTTTTTTCTTCCTCTATAACTTCTATATTAAACGACATTTTAATGCTTAAGAGTTTTAATTGGCAGAATTTATCAGTTATTTTTAAAGATAATTCTAATTTAGTATCAGTAAAGAAGGATAAAAAATAAAATTTTTTATTTTTCTTAATTAAAAACGATAAAATCTGTAAAATTGTTTTAAAAATTTAGTTTAGCACTTATTCTTTTATCATTATTGATATAAATTTATTTACTGTCTTTTGTATTCGTTTATTTACTTCAACCATAACAATGCCTTCAGGTATTGGGTGCTTTGAATCAGTTATAGGAGGTTGCCCATAAAATACAATATTCTTACAATTCTCAATTAAGGGGAGTAACACCACTAAAGGAAGAACAAGAAGATCCTCCTCACCTTCAGTGATCTTTAATAGGGTAATTTTTTCAGATTTGATGATATTATCTAATAATTCAAAACTATCCTTAGAGATCGTTCCACTCGGATTTTGAAATTCAATAATCTCTTCAAAAAAAACATCAAATCCTAATGTGATTTTACTTCTTTGAGTTTTTTCATCAACGATACAAAGCTTTATGAAAGATTTTAAAAAACTATTTTCGAGAAAATCCTTTGAAACAATGTCTCCTACTAAATAAAATTTAATAAGATGATTTTTTTCAGAATATTCTTTGATTAATTCTTCTATTTGAGAAATAGTCTCTTTTCTTGTACCTGAAATTAACTTTCCTAAAGGTTGTGAGAATTTATGTCTTTCTTTATCTGGTATTTTTAAATTGGTTGGCATTATTCTAAATAATAAGAAATAATTTTATCGGACTCTTAAAGCGTATTTACCAGGATAATGGATTTTAAGATATTCTGCAAATTTTGACTGTTCAGGTTTAATAACGATAACTTCTCCAGTATAATCATCACTCAAGGTATGTGTTTTGCATTTGGGACAGATTTGATCGTTTTTTGTAATTAAGTGACAATTTTTACAGGCTCGTTCTTTCATTGATGTATTCACCTAAAAATTAATTAAACTAGTCTTTACTACCTTCTTCATCTGATTCTTTGCTTTTATTTTTATCCGCGTATTCCTCTTCGATATCTGCTTCAATCCATTCTGGTTTGCCGAGAAATTTTTGTCTCATTGTTAACCCGAGTTTACCACTTCTTCCCGTACCTAAAGATACCGCAATGATTTTTGCTCTTACAGTATCATTTACTTCCAAAATTTTCCCAGTCTCCTTACCAATAAATCGATTTCCTACTTGTTCATATGAAATATAATCATCGCATATTTGGGACACATGTACTAAACCATCTAAAGGCCCTAATCTAATAAAGGACCCGAAATCGACAATCTCAACCACTTCTCCTTCAACTACTTCCGAAATCATCGGTTTAAATGAAAGAATTGAAAACTCAACTTCATGAAATGTGTTTGCATTCCCTGGAATGATGATTCCCGGACCAACATCAATAACATCCACAATTGCTATGATAAACCCATAGTCACGAGTAATAATTCCCTCATAATCTTCTGAAAGAATGATTCTCGCACTTACTTCTTTTGGTTGATCAAACAAGAATGGAGGAATTTCCACTTTCGCTGTAATATGATATAATTTAAAAATAATTTA
>CAYUTF010000096.1:0-11361 GCA_964447495.1 uncultured archaeon | reverse complement strand
CCTTTTATGGAATTCCCAAATAATATGGTTCGGGGCAAAGCTTTTGATGATAGAACTGGATGTAATGTACTTCTACACTTAATGATGCAATTACAAAATAATGATAAAATAGGTGATACAATACTATTCAATTTCGCAGTACAAGAGGAATTTGGGAGAATTGGAACAGTGACAGGAGCATTTAAATTAGATCCTACAATGGCAATAGCCGTAGAAAACACAACTGCAGCGGATGTTCCTGATATTAAGCCTGCTAAAATCCCCGCCTATATTGGAAAAGGTCCTGCTATTACTGTTGCCGATAAATCAATTATATGCTCTCCATATGTAAACAAACGACTTATAGATAATGCAAAATTAGAAAAAATTCCATTTCAAATTAAAAAACCGATGTATGGGTTAACTGATGCAGGGAAAATCCAAGTAACCCGTGAAGGTGTACCGAGCACTGTAGTATCTGTTCCATGTCGTTACATACATTCTCCGACATCTCTCCTTAAATTAGAGGATATATCTAACACGATTCGATTATTAGAAAGTTTTATCTTAAATCCAGCTATGACAAAAAAATAAATAAAAAAAAATTCTTATTTTATACTCTAAAATTACTATTTACTGCCAATTGGTAAGATTATCCTGCCATAAGCTTCATTTAAGACTTCTGCAATTGCTAAATAAATAGCACTTGACCCACAAAATATTCCTTCAAATCCCGCTATAGTTATAATTATTGAAATTCCTGTATAATTCCCAATTGCAAGTAGGAAAAATAGAATCGCTAAAGTCAGAAAAACCACTTGTAAAGCTCTATTACTTTTCAATGATCCAAAAAACATAAGCAAAGTAAATATACCCCACATTAATAGATATGAGCCAAATGCTATAGTTCCTTCTGTTGAGGGCCATATACCGCTGCTAGGCAAAATATTTAGAAAAACTAATGTTAACCAAAACAATCCGTAGGATGTGAAAGCTGTTGCCCCAAAAGTATTGCCTTTCTTATATTCCATGATTCCCGCAATAATTTGGGCTAAACCCCCATAGAATATACCCATGCTTAAGATCATCGGACCAAGAACGTATAAACCTGCATTATGAAGATTTAATAAAACAGTGGTCATCCCAAATCCCATAAGTCCTAATGGGGCAGGATTTGCTAATTCGTCACTCATTTTAAGTTCACTCTTGATGGTTCTAATCTAAATAGTTTTAAATCAAAATCTTAAATTTTTTATTCATAATAAATTTTTTTTTATGAATTTAGAAAGTCCCCTCGAAGATGTACTAGTTATTTTAAATAGAATAAGGTCTAAATAATAAATTATGAATAAACTTGATCTTTCAAAAAGAAGAATTTCATTATTCTGTATATTTTTTGGGATATTTCTTGTCGGTACAATCTTTATTTTCATTACTCCAACTAGTATTAAGAGTACTTATTATCAAACAACCACAACTACTGATGGTGTAACTATTGCATTTAATGTTTTTGAACCAAATGATGATGGATTAAACAAACCAGCATTCATAATTGGACATGGATTTATGGCAAATAAAGAAATATTAAAAGGCTATGCTATAGAGTTAGCAACAGCAGGTTTTGTTGCGGTTCCATTTGATTTTAGAAATTTTGGTCAAAGCTCAACTGGAGATAGTGAGGGTATGTACAAAGATATTCTCGCTATTAAAGAATATCTAAATTCTCGCGGTGACATCGACATGAATTCATTAGGATATATTGGATATAGCATGGGAGGTTTAGGACAAAGTATAATACAAAACGACACTTCTTTCATCTGCTTTATTGGAATAGGTACTTCATTATATTCCGCTCTTAGAAAGGGTAATTCAACAAATCCATTGGATGTTCTTATGATTCAAGCTTTTTTTGATGAAGCTGTTGAGTTATCTGATTTAAAAGAGAGTGTCGCAATCAGAGTTGACATTCCTGTTTCAAATTTAGATGTAAACAAAATATATGGCTCATTCCAACAACATAATGCAACAATGATTTATTTAGATGATAATAGTAATCATTTGATACTTGCCTGGGATCAAGATTTTATACGTGAAGCACGAAATTGGGCAATAAATTCATTTGATATCGATGTATTTGATGAGAACTTTTATGTCAATATTAGAGCAATTATTTTATTAATTCAAGTGTTTGGAGGCATTGGATTTTTCTTCTTAATCATCGAACCCTTTTCTAAACTAATACTTTTATCAAAGGAAGAAAGAAAGAGAGAAACTAAATTGCAAATTTACAAAATTGAGACCCCCGAAATCTCAATTAAAAGCATATCAATTAAAGCTATATTATATTCACTATTACTTGCTATTCCAGGAATTTTAATTTTCTTACCCATTTTACTAGTTCTACCTTTAGCTATCGCAGGTTTTGTTGTTACTTTGTTATTTGGACAGACTTTTGGAATAATTATTTTGCTTTGGAGAACTGGAAAAAGAATTAAAATGTCTTTTGTAAAAATGG
The DNA here is from genome assembly GCA_964447495.1 of uncultured archaeon. GTDB lineage: Archaea > Asgardarchaeota > Lokiarchaeia > Sigyniarchaeales > SOKP01 > SOKP01. Next base: position 8,867 of record CAYUTF010000096.1, on the reverse strand, counting down.
TGACGAATATTTTTAAGGGAAAAATTGTATTTTTAAAAAGGTTAGCTTTAAGCGCAGTATTAGCAACTATATTGTACTTCATTTGTTACTTATCAGTAGGATTGAACTATTTTGCACTACTTCCTTCAGTTGATAAAATATGGACAATTCCTATCTATTTCATTATACTTTTTTTCATAAATATAATTTATTCCCTTTTAATGCAAGTGATAATTCAAAACAAATTTAGAGATTCTCTCATCGATACTTTAAAAGTTGTACTTATAGGTTTTCTCCTTCCCTTTCTGTACTTGTTCATATATCTTCTAATAATAGGTGTTGTTACAAGAAGTTTCTTTTACTTTGGAGTCTTTACGCCAGTAGCTTTAGTTTCATTTAGTCTATATTCTTCAGTATCTGTAATTACTTATAAAAAGACAGGAAATATCATTACAGGAGCGATAATTAATGCCATTATAACAACATTTATGATAGTAACAGTATCACAACCTCAAACTGGTTTAGCATTTTTACTACAATTCTTTAGACATTAAATCTTTTTTTTTTCTCTATTTTTTGATCAGAAGGTATCAATCTTATAGATAAAAATCTTATAAATTATTGTAAATATAATTAATAAGATTAGAAAGTAAAAGAAATATAATTTCATAAAAAAAGGTTCGAGTTATATGTCACCAACTAAAGGATTTTTATGGAGTGTTGTATCTTTTATTACTGCTGCGATTTATGGATCAATCCCTACCTACTTAATTGTTACTTATTGGCAATGGATTAATTCAATTATGTGGGAGGGCCAACCAATATATACATTAACATTATTTATATTATTTTTATGGTTCATTTCGCTAATTTTAACAGTGATCTATTTAGTTGCAGGGATTCGAGCTATTGTTCAACGTAAAAGTGAAGATTTAGGAATTCCAAGAGGCGTAAAAGGTTTTGGAGCTATTTCATCAGGTATAGTTATTATTTTTATGATTATTTGGTATATTATATTCAACCAAATAGCCTTCTTCTCAATGCTACCACCTTAGGGGAGGAAAACTAAGAGATAAAAGATAATACTAATTACTAAGAATTATTTAATTCTAAAAAAAAGAATTTATAAATTAAGGGGATACTCTCCAAATTTTTTTGTTGCCTCAACCATCCAGCGAAGGTTAGGAACTTTCACGGCAGGATGCATGTTTGCTGCGCTCACTATAAATCCTCCTCCGGGTCCAGCAGTTTTAATAGCATATTTTACCGCATCATAGACTTCTTCTTTAGTCCCATAAGTAAGAGTATGAGCGACATCAATATTACCCATTAAACATAACTTCCCGGCAGTTTTTTTCTTCACCTCTGCTAAATCAACGCCCGCGGTTGGCTCTAAGGATTGAAGCCCATCGAAACCACAATCAATGACAAAATCTAGGAGGGGAGTCACATGTCCATCTGTATGAAGGACTATTTTGCCACCGCCTTCGTGAACCGTATCTGTAATAGTTTTATAAGCAGGTAACAACACTTCATAAAATTTTTTAGGACTCATCATTGGACCCGTCTTGTAAGCTAAGTCTCCCGATTCTATAAAAACTTCTGCTCCAACTTCCATATAGCTTTTATAGAGTTCAGCTGTGAATTGTGCAATTGTATCATGTACTTCTTTAATAAATTTAGGATTTTTATGCAACATTTTCGCATAATAACTCATTCCTAACCCTTGGGAAGCACTTTCGAATACACCTGCTAAATCGTTGGTTACTAACACAAATATTTTATTTTTATGCTTCTTATTAATGCGCCGATAAAATTTCTTTACAAACGGTTTATATTTCTCCACTGCTGGACCCTCTAAATAGTTCTTGACGTCCTTCCATTTTTCAACAGAATTAGTTGTTCCATAAAGGTAATAGGGATTAAAGTTTCCCTCATTGTCGCGAGCTTCCCAAATTCTTCCAAAGATATCCTTCATTAAATCCCTATTATCATTCGGAATTTCAACGAAACGAAGTGGTATAATTCCTACCTGCATCGCATCAAGCCCGATTGCTGCTGCTGCTTCTACACACCGCGAAAATACAGAGGTCTCAACACTTTCAATTAAGTTACTTATCTCTTCTCTCCAATTTTCAGGATTTTCACTCTTTATTTGTGCTAACAAACCGAAATCGGAAAGCTCTGGTTTTCCTAAAATTTCATCTACGTTATTGGCGTCAATTAATATAGTATGACAAGGAACTCTATCTGGTTCCTCTTTATTAATTGCGGTTAACACCCTTTCTCTACATTCCATTTTCAAATTACCCTAAAAATTATAAAAGTAATTTATTACAATATACCTTGCTATAAGAAGTTATAAACATTCAGAGAATTTGATTACAAAATTGTACAAAAACAAATTTACGATAAGATTAAAATAAACAGCATTTTTAAAAGGAGAATTGGTTTTCGAAGTAAAAACTTGAAAAGAAACTTTACAAATAGGGAACTCTTTATAATTTTAAAAGCTAGTTCTCTTGGGAAATCCATATCTCCGTAAAGAGAGATAATTTGCTCAATTTTATGCATTTTTATAACTTTAAAGAAAGTGTCAAAATCGTCCTTATTAAATGATTCTAATAATTTTCTGATAAGGTAGTGAATTTTTAATTCTTTTCCTATTGATGCTCTGCACGGTTTTTCGTAATGCTTTTTGAGAAATTTTTTTGTATAGTTATCATATATAAAACATTTTCGAATACATTCAGATGCTATCTTCGCTGCGGTAATTAGCATTATGATTCCTCCACCTGTTGTTGCCTTTACTTGTCCTGCAGCATCACCAAGCAATAAGATGTTATTAAAGGTACATTTATTCATCATACCATATGGAATAAGTCCCCCTTGCTGGTCTATTTTATCCTCGTAATTAATATTTAACATTTTTAAGAATTTATCGAAATTCTGCTTAATATTATGCGAAGCGGCAATACCAATTCTAAAAATATTTTGACCTTCAGGGACGATCCACCCAAACAACTCTTTCCATTGTGGATTAAAGGCTAAAACCGCTTCATTCTCATTAAATTGAGCTTTAATTCGAATTTGGGTAGCATATAAAACTTTATTTTTAACTTTCAAAGAGTTACCTATTAGAGAAAGAGGTCCATCACATCCGATAAGGAGTTTAACTTTCAATACTCGCTTGGAAGTAGTGACATTAATTATTTTCTCTTGTCCTTGTCCACAATATTCGAATGATTTCACTTTTTCCCCTAAATAAAACATATTATTTTCATTAATTTTAGCCAGATTATAAAAATGTTTATCAAGTAAAACTCTATCAATAATATAGGGACGTTCATTACCAGTTAATTTAATTGCTGCTCCTGATGGTGAGACGATTTTTGCAACATTAACTCGATTTTTAATGATATTTTCAGGAAGCTCGATTAATTGTGTAATTTTTTGGGATATAATACCAGCACATTGAAACGGTAAGCCTACTTCCTTATGTTCTTCTATTATTACGACTTTTAGGTTTGTTTTAGATAGTAAATAGCATAAATAATTCCCCGCAATACTTGCACCTACAATACAAACATCGAATTTTTCAGTGGAAGCAGTCATTATATAGATAGAAGAACAATATCCATTTTAAATTATATATAACACTCTTTTTAATAATAATTTTTATGAATATAGAGAGATTTTGAAATTTATCCTTTCCTGTATCCTAAGTCCATCATCATACCATATACGATCCCCAGTGCTATCCCATTGAATACCGGATTTTCCTTAATATTTAAATCTGTTCTTGGAGTTAATATTGGGAATAATTTTTTAAGAACATATTTTGTTTCGGGTTTCTCTTTATAAGCTTGCATAATTTTGGCTCTAAATTTCTCAAGAAAAGTCTCATGTTCCATCAAGATTTGCTTCACATTTTCTTTCCCGTTAATAACACCAAAGTGCCCAAAGCCCGCTTTTAAAGGATTAAGTTTCTTAAGATTGGTCAAGGTTTCCATAAAATCATTATAATTAAAGTATGTTGGCATAGAGGTAGGCATTGTAACTAATTTTGAAGAATGATATATAGTTCCTACTGCTTCACCGAGAAAGATAAACTCCATTTGATTGCCTCTTATTAAGAAAGCACTTTGATGATCGGGAGTATGCCCCGGAGTATGTAGTATTCCTAATTTAATTTCATCATTATTTTTTTGAAAAATATCAAGTATTTCGAGATTATTAGGATCAGAACTGAAAATCATACTTGGTTTTATAATCTTAAATGCTTTTTCCTCTATAGATTCCATTGTACCAATTAAATCACCATATGTTCGCTTAGCTCTCTTTAAATGTTCTTCATAATTATTGAGTAAGTCCATAGTCACCCTATTAGTTAAGATCTTCACATTAGGATTATGCTTCTTTAGCTTTTTATAGAGAAGATACATCCCACCACAATGATCAAAATGATGATGAGATGTAATAAGGTATTTAAATGATGATAAGGGAATATTATTCTTTTTAACATACCTTAATACTTTTTTTATATCTAACGATGATCCACAATCAAGTAATATACTTCCATCATCAAATTGACCAAGATAAATAGATAGCATTCTTGGTTTCCCATACGCTCTAACATCAATATGATAGAGATAATCGTAAATCTTTCCCGAATTGAGCGTGATTAATTCTTGTACCATAAAAAGAAAAATAAAGTCTAAAATAATAAGTATTTTATTTTGTAGGAGGTTTCATAAACCGAGTTTTTGAAGCCAAAATTTCATTTTCATTTTAATATCATCCCGTTCTGATTGACTAAGAACATATGTTTTGCTGCGGAGATCGGAGCTGGTATTATGAATACTTTTTAATACGCTATTGTATCCTTGCTTCTTAATATATTCATTCTGAAATTTTTCAAGTGTTTTAGAAATCTCCAATCCTGTTAAGGTTTCTAATCCATCAAATATTAAATCAAATTGCTTTTTAAGAAGAGCTTTTGCTTCTGGGGAAGGGGCTTGTGCCGGTAGAGGTTCTTCTAATTTCCTTACAGGTTCTTCTTCAGTGGGTTTTGGAATTTCCACTTGAGGTTTAGGAAGTACTCGAGCAGGTTTAGGTGTTTCGGGTGTAGTTTTTTGAAGAACTTCTTGTTTAATACCGTGTAGAACCTCCTTTCTTGCAGACATCCAGGCTTCTTCAAGTATTGGAACAAATATCTTAATATGTTCTTCTATTATACTTCCAATACCAGCGATTTCTGTAATTGTATCGCCTTTAATTTCAGTTTTCGATAAAACACAGATAACCACCTCCTCATAGTCTTTGTTAATACCCCATAAATTTTGCAATCCTCGTTGTCGGTAATCAACGTTATCCATTTTGTCAAATTGTTCAATTATAGCAGCATGTTCTGGATCCGCAAGATTAAAATTTGTGGCTACTCTGAAATTAACATGAGAAGGTCGACTTTTAATAGCATCAATATCAATATCCGTGAGTTGAGGAGTCACAATCAAAACCCTCATTTTAGCTTTTGATATTTCTTCATTTATATGAGCTTTAGCACTCTCGGGGGATCGAATAAACCAAATATCTTTCATGGTAAATCCACGTCCCGTTCTTGCTTGATCCCAGAATTCATTGGTGACTTTCTCAGACGTTTCTAATTTATTAAGGATATCATCCAAAGTGTCATCAAGAGTTTTAACAATTTGATTAGAGAACGTATCCTTTAAATCACCGAGACCTTCAAATGCACTTCCAGAGATTCCTTCTATTTTTTCTTCTGCCATTTGAACTGCTTTATTAAAATTCTCTGCGATATCTGAATAGATTTTTTCTTTATCCTCTTCTGCTTTTGAAGCTAGACCATTTATATTTTTCAGAGTACTTTGTAATGAATCCTTCAATTTTGAGATTATTTCAGTGTTCAATCCAGTTGAGGTTTTTTTTAACTCATCACTAAAAGCCATCTGGTTGACACTCAATTGAACATTAATTGAATCAGTTATATCTTTTAAACGGGCATTAACCACTTTTTCAATGACTTGGTCTACTGTTTGTTGTATAACTCCTAATCGTAGTTTTTGTAAATTACCAGAAACCGTCGTCTTAATGTTGTCGAATTCATTTTTTAAATCCGAAACTTGGTCTTTGATGATTTGTGAGGTTTTTTTATTGATCTGGTCAAATTTTGAAGAAAGATTGCCTATCTGAGGACTACTAATAATCTCATCGGTATAGCCTTCTAAATTAGAAATATCTTTTGTGATTCCTCGAATTTGATCCATAACAGCTAATGTTTCATCAAATTCTTTTTTTTGGGATTGAATTTGAGTCATCATATTATCTTTTAATTCTTTCATCAATTTACCAGACTCTTTAGGTTTTACTGCTACTTCTTGTTTTCCCGTTTTACTTTCCAGTTTTGCGAAAGATTGGTTTAATTGTTGGGGAATGCTATGTTTTATTTCGGAAATATAAGTTCGGAATTTCCTTAATTGACTTACTAAAGCCGCATAAGGTGGTAGAGCCGTGTAATGAGGTTGAGCTCCGACGATCTCTTTAAATAACCCTTTTTCGATAAACTTCTCAGCAATTTTTTGACACACAGCCTTAGGTTCATTAATTAATAGAGCCATTTCGCCCACTGAAACTGCTTCTCTCCCAGTAGTCCTAAAGTATAATTCTATTTCCTTATCCGTTAAATCAAGCTCACTTAAAACTTGTTTTGTTAATTCTTCAGAATAAGACACTTCTTCTCGTTTTACAGTGTGCTTTATCTCAAAGTTTTCCACTTCTAAGTATTGATTGAAATATACAATTAATTTATGTTCAGGGTCTCCATGAACAGATTCTTTTTTGATGGGAAATTTAGTAACTTCCATGTATTCTTTTTTACTTATTCTAAAGGGAATATCTTTTAAACAAATCTTACAAGAATATTTTATTTCCACTTCATCTTTATCTTTAAATAAATACATTTGCTAGATTCCTCTCTTTTCTTTTTTATCTAATTTAAAAGGTAACCTTTTCGGGATATGTGACTTCCAATAGGTTTAAAGCTTTTTTAGCTACTTCATAGGTAATTTTACCTACCTCATCTTCTTTTCTGTAAGCTTCTCGGATTTTTGGAAGTAAATATTCGGGAAAAATGGTTAAAGGCCTAATATCTGTTAACAATAAAATCCAACTACGTTTATTCTGATCCTTAATCTCGGTAATAATATTCAACTTTTTTAGATTATCTAGAAGAATTTCGGTCACTGCGAACTCTGAAAAGATTTTTGGGATTTTATCTAATGGATAATGATTGGATCTCATCAAAACAAAAAAATCGTAGACGTCTGGATTCAGAAGAATAGCGGCCAATTTTTTCATTTCCTCATAGCTTTGTTTGTATGGATCATATTCAGCAAAATAATCGACAGATTTTTGAGTAAATATAGGAAGGAGCTCATTATTTGTATCTTTAAAATGTTTTAACAAATTTTCATTAGGTACTCTTGAAAAAAGGATGTCTTTTACCAAGAATAAATATTCCCCTTGATTTTTAATTATTCCTGTTTTTTTATCTTTTTCGCCTTTAATCCAATCCCGGCGGATCAAGTTTAATTCTAAGAAGGGTCGTAATAAGATATCTATATTAGCCGTAGGTTTCATTTTTTCGACAATTTTTTTCATATCACTCTTAGAAATTGGATTTTCCCTTAATGTCTCTAAAATTTTCATCCGTTCATCGCTATTGTAAATTAGAGCGACTTTTTGCAATTTGTCTAATTGACTTAAACGTTCTACTTGAAAAATTGTATATTTTAACTCATTCATCAATCTAATATTTACATTAGAAATTAAATCCAATTGTCGTGTATTAACTGCTTTTGTAAGTTTTTCAAATATTGTATCTAATCGCTTTGCCATATCTTTCGTTAAATCTTCGAATAATTCAATATCATCGTCTAATTCATAGATTGAAATAGCAAGATATTGAGTACCATCAGCTAGCTGTTTGAAATAGGAAACTATTTGATATGGTGTCTCTTTTAATCTCCCCTCGTAAAAGTTACTATAACCATATTTCATCCCAGTGATACCAGTAGTATGAGAATAAAAAGTTGAGAATATATCATTAACTTGGATGAGTTCGTAATAATTTTCTTCTTTAAATTGATCATTTTGAAAAACCAGTTGAATAGGGCTGAATTCTGGATTAATATCTCCAGTATCCTCATTTTGATTCAATTTAAATTGAAAGCTCAATATCGCTTGAATCATCTTTTTCGTGCCTCTATAAAAGTTTTAAATTAATTTAGTAAATTTAATTATATATATTTATTTCTTAAGTAACATATAAAATTAAACTTATCCAATTTGAATAATCGAGAATCTTCAAATTATAAGAATTCTAAAAATAATAATTGCATTTTAAAATTTAATATGAATAATTTTCTTTATGATCCCGAATCCTATTTATTTTAAGTATTTGTTTTTTATATCAGTATTTCCTTAAGTAACTTATCATATTAAAATAATCCAAGAAAAAGAAATATTAAGTATTAAAAATATGAGGTGTTCAACTTACATCTAAAAATTAAAAAAATTGCATTATTGGCAGTTTCGGCAATAGTAGTAAGTCTAGTTTTTAGCAGCTATATATATTTAAATTTAAAGAATCTAAATGGCAATAAAATAAATGAGTTAGAATATATTCAAAGTTCAAGAACGGAACAATATTCTAATGTCTTATGGGTTAAGAATCCAACATTAACGGGAACACTTGCACCGTGGTATTACACTATCGATGGTGATTCCTCTGATGCTGCAACCTCATTTACTCCCAATCAGGCGAATTTTAAAATTATCGGTGAATCTTATGAAAAGCAAGTTCT
>CAYUTF010000095.1:3754-11461 GCA_964447495.1 uncultured archaeon | reverse complement strand
TTAATTATTCTTAATAGAATAATCCTTGTAGTTTTTGTTCGATATTTTTGGAATCTGAGCGAAAAATTGTATCAATATCATTTTTAAAATCTTTAAATTGAGATACTTCTGATAAATTTTTACTTTCATTTTGGCTTTTAAATTCAATCGCGAGTTTAAGTAACATTGGTTGCATTATTTTTTTAATATATTTATCGATTTTCTTTTCTTTGTCCATTATTACATAAGAGATTAAAAGCTCAGGTTCTACACTATCTTCGGCTCTTATTTTTTCACTAATAAAAGCAGTAACATATTTGCCTCCTTCAAAATATTCAATTGAATCCATATTAAATGCGGTTTCAGCGAAATTTAAAAGTGCCGTCAAAAGTCCACCTCGTAAGTCCGAATCAATTTTACCTAAGATAGTTTTATGATAACTCTTTTTCACTAAATTATATCCGCGGAATAACAACCCTGCTTCTCGAACGACCATAATTAAGCATTAATTAAGAGAGATTTTTTCTAATAGAAGTAAATCAAATATTATGTAAATTATAACAACATAATCTAATAAACACTTTGATTAACCTCTAATAAATTAATTTTTAGTTATTTATGGAATAGATATAAAAATTTATATTTTTTTTAATATCATCTTCATCTATGGTTGACAAAGATAAAGTTAAACTATGTGCTGAAAATATTGCTAAAAGCATAAGTATGAAAAAAAAAGGCGAAAATATCTTCATTAGAGGAGGCTTATATTCAAGAGATTTACTAGAGGAAATAGGGTTATGTATATTCAGAATGGGGGGAATTCCCTTTATCTCTTATACATCCGATTACTATACAAATTCGGTATATCAAGATTCATCCATAGATATTAAAATAGTCGAGATGACACCGCAACATTATTTGAATTTAATAAAAAACATTGATGCTTACATCATAATTGAGCCACTTGAGGATCCATCAGTAAGTGCCAATGCTCCCAGAGAGAAAATAGATGCATATCAGAAATCAATAACAGCTGTTCGGGAAGTTCTTTATGGATTCAAAGAAGAGTATGCTCCAGGGAAAAAGTGGTGTTATGCTGCTTGGCCATCTAAAAAGGCAGCAGAGTATTATAATATCGATTACAAATTATATGAAAAGTTCATTGTTGATGGGATGAGTATTCCATCAGAAAAGATGAATAAGATAACGAGAAATGTTGGAAATTTTTTTGAAAATGCTAAAAAAGTCTATGTGTCTGACGATAATGGGACGGATTTTTGGGTATCTGTTGAGAATAGAAGTAAAATTCTAGATGATGGAGTTCTTTCTGATGATCAAATTGCCTTAGGGGATTTAGGTGGAAATTTACCTGCAGGAGAAGTATTTTTTCCGCCCCAAGAGAAGTTAGGAGAGGGTAGATTAATCTGTCCACTAACTAAAGATCGATTTAGTGAAAAGATAATAAAAAATGTAGATTTATCATTTAAGAACGGAAAATTAGATATGAATAAAGTGTCTGCTGATACTAATTTAGAGGATTTGATAGCTTCCTTTAAATATTGTGAAGATCTTGATAAAAAAAGTGGTATAACTGAAATAAGAACTTATAATATAGCTGAACTTGGTATTGGATGTAACCCCGAAATTACGAAAGCTATTGGATATATCCTTACAGATGAAAAAATTAATGGAAGTGTACATTTAGCCTTTGGATTTAATAATTCCTTCGGTGGTACATCAACATCACAAATGCATTGGGATTTTGTCACTGCCCCAAAAGCCAACATCATAGTAGAATATATGGATGGAACAAAGAAAATCGTTATGGAAAAGGGTATTTTAGAAAAATAATTACATTTATTAATATCTTTTTTGTTTATAAACTTAAATCTCATCATTCTCTAGTAATTCAAGAACCTTCTGTAAAACAAGTTTTTTGAAGGATATCCTATCTGCTGTGAATTGGAATTTAGAAACTCTTGTTTTTTCTTTTGTAGAAATTCCAATATAAACTAAACCAACTGGTTTATCTTCAGTGCCTCCTGTAGGACCAGCTATGCCTGTTATTCCAATCCCAATATCTACGTTAGAGAGAACTCGAATATTATAAGAGAGTTGTCTTGCTACAGTTTCAGAAACTGCTCCCTTGTTTTCAATGCTTTCAAGATCCACGTTTAATAACTCAACTTTCGAACGATTGCTATAACACACAATACCCCTTTCAAATACATTTGATGAGCCTGAAATATTCGTTATCATATGAGAAACAAAACCTCCTGTGCAAGATTCTGCTAAAGCAATTGTTTTCTTCTTAGACATCAATTTTTTTAATATCTTATCAATTCGATCCATTTCAGTCATAAAGTATCATATTTAACCGTAACTTAAGATTTTTAATTTATTAATTTTGATGAACTGTAAACATTTATAGGATTTAATTCTAATATAACAAATATAAATAATAGTTCATAAATATATTTTATATTTTGAATTGCAATCATCAAAGTAAAGAATAAACGCGCAAAAAACTTAAGAAGTGATATAATGGCTAAAAGAAACGAGAGAAGGGATTTTGTGTTTAAGATCACTGTAATTGGTGATGGAGGAGTAGGAAAAACATCATTAATAAAAAAATACACACAAGGATCTTTTCAGAAGCAGTATATAAAAACTCTTGGAGCTCAATTCTCGAAATACGATGAGAAAGTAGACAATGATAACTGTAAATTATTTTTTTGGGACATTGCTGGTCAAGCAGAATTCTCTTTTATGCGACCAACGTTTTACAAGGGGAGTAAGGCTGCTATCATAGTTTTTTCTCATGCTTCAGGAGAAGAGAATAGTTTTGATCATATAATTGATTGGCATGAGGATATCAAAAAATACTGTGGAAACATCCCGATTATATTGTTTGGGAATAAAATTGATTTGGTCGATGAGAAAACTCTCGACGACTCTAAAGCAGAAAAACTGGTAAACAAGCGGGAATTCCTTGGCTACTACACAACTAGCGCAAAAACAGGTAGTGGCGTATATAAAGCGTTCCAAGCAATTATTAAAGATTTATATGAGAAATATAAAGATACATAAAATAATATAAAGTAGATTTATTGGTATTTACAAGGATTGTCTATGTCCATAGAATTCAATGATAATTATCCGAAAATTTTATTTTTTTCATCAACACACTGTGCTCCTTGTAAACCAGTAGAAGAAATGTTAAAAAGGATTAATATTTCCATGTTTGGAAAAAAATTGTTTATACAGAAGATTGATGTGGAAAAAAATTATATCTTAACAAAAGAATATAAAATTGTATCATTACCAACTATAATTATTGCAGATCGGAGACTGAGTTTAAATATCCAAGAAGAAGATATTATAGATGCGATATTATATGGATTTATTTCCTCCGTAAAAATCGAATAGAATTTTAATAAAAATTAAATAGAAAATAGAATAAAAAAAGGTAAGTGGTTAAAAAATGGACAGACAGCTACTTTCAAAAATTTTAACTCAAATGAAAAATCATTTAAAATCAGGAAAAGAGATTGGTGATATGAAAGTTGGAGCTTTATTAGCTCTTGGGCACCAGTTAGAAGCAATTTTTTATTATTTGGGTCATGAACTTGGTACAACTTTAAAGGGTAAACAAAAAATTGATGTAAATAAAATTCCTGATGAATTGAAAGAGCTTATTCGTGAATATAATTTAGGTAAAGTTGAAATAATTGATAGTTCAGATGAAATTATTCAACTAAAACTTAGAGATCACTCTTCAATAAAAGATTTAATAAATAAAGGAATTAAGACAGAGGGAAGCTTTTGCTCTTTTGAGGCAGGATTATTAGCTGGTATAGTTGAACGCATGACTAATACCCATTGTTTTGCCCAAGAAGTAAATTGTAGTCTACAAACAGGGAACAATTATTGTGAGTTTATGATTGTATTTCAAAAAGACTAATTATGTATTCACATTATGCATTTGAATTTACCCCTAAAGAGAAGTAATTCATCAAAAAATATGCAAAAAAAGTAGAGTATAATAAAAAATTAGATAAAAGTTATATCTTGGTAATCAGAATCTTGGAGATCTTTTTTAGCAACACCGAGATCTCTAACTTGTTGGTTTAATTTTTTAACAGCATCTCTCACGATTTCTTTTTGTTTTGCTCCTGTGCACACTATCCTTCCCGTTGAGAAAATTAGAAAAACTGTTTTAGGATCTTGCATTCGATAAATTAACCCTGGAAATACTTCTGGTTCATACATGGCATATTCCATAACAATAGCCGCCATATTCAAATCAATATTGGTATGAAGATCACCACTAGCTACAATATTTTGTATTGTAATCTCAGGATTCGCTACTTTAATACCAGCTTTTCTAATATTTTTTACAACCTTGTCTACAACTCGTTCTGCTTCAGAAGCTTTTCTTAACCCAGTCACAACCATTTTACCGGTAGAAAATATCAGGATAGTAGCTCTTGGTTTCTCAATTCTCATGACCAATCCAGGAAATCTTTCTGGATTATACTCGACTTCAGCATGTTTTCGAGCGATCTGATTGAGATCAATTTTTTCTGTGATTTCCACAACTACTGTTGCTACCACATTTTCTATTTTATAATCTAAATCAGATTCATAATCGAATTCCTCTTCTTCTTCCTCTTCTTCCTCTTCTTCTTCTAGATCATCAACTTCTTTCTCATCTTTTGCCATAGGACATCATAAATTGATAATTGTGATTTATAATATATTATAAAAAGACAGTTTCATTAAAAAACGTAATTTTATATATAATTTTATTTAAATAAACTATTATTTATAAAGACATTTATAAATGATCATTTATAAAAACCACAATTTTCAGAAATCCTATAATATGATAATAAGAATTCGTAAATCTTAGTTTTATAAAATTTATTGATTTAGATTTTTATCTAGAATCTTTTTTATTAACTCTATGAAAGCATCTTCTACGTTAGAACCTGTTTTAGCAGATGTAGATATATATTTCATTTTATAAGTTTTTGCAAATTCAAGGGCTTCCTTTTCTTTTACATTCAATTTATCCATTAAATCATTTTTATTGCCAATAAGCAGAAGAGGTTCATCTCCTCGGGCTTGTTTAAAATCTTGTATCCATTCTTGGAGTTTTTCGAATGTTTTCATTTTTGTAGTGTCAAACACTAATAAGGCTCCATTAGCACCTTCAAGATATAATTTTCGAAGGCTTTTAAAACTCTCCTGACCTCCTAGGTCCCAGATTTGAGCAGATATATCACCGTACTCTTTAAGCTTTAAATCTTTTTTTAATAAGTTAACTCCAAGAGTACTCTTATAGTTCTCTCTGAATTTGTTTTCAATGAATCTATAAACAAGGGAGGTCTTACCCACATTAGCTTCACCAAGTAGGCAAATCTTTATGATATAATTTGGTTCTTGAATTATTTTTCACCTTAATTAATAACTTACAAGTTCATATGATACTTTCATAGTAACGTTTATCCTTATTAACAATTTTCCTCTTTTATTTAAAGCATTTTTTTATATTGCGGGTTGAGATAATAGTTAATGATAAAGATAGATTACAAACAAATAAAGTATTTTAAATTTCTTTTTTTTGATTAATTGCGGTAATAGAATTTAAATATTCGTCATAAAGAGCCCCAATTAAATTAAATTCTTTTGCTTTATTGATAGCAAAAAGAAATAGTTGATTTAATGTATAATTGTGGTTACTTTGATATATATCTACCTCAATATCAAACATATCACTATTTTGGTCAATAAAATTGCATAAAATGTATCGATTTTCTTTTTTAAGATTTAAATCGTTTAAAAGTCCATACATTCTTAAAATTAAAGGAGTTTGGAATTTAATTTTTTGGTGAAGTAGAGAACTAAAAAGATTGAGATATTTATTTCTCTTTAAAGTTAACGACATAAATAACTTATTAGAATAATGCTATATTTTTAAGAATAATATCCAGATAATATCTGATTTATTTTTAGAAAGCATAGTCAAAACCTTTATAATTATGTTGAGGGGCAACGAATTCATATTCGATATTTGTTACTTCTGCGTATTTTGGTCCAACCTTGGCAAACTTTAATAGTTCATATAAGTTATCTTCTGTTCCTTCTGCTTCAATATATACACTTCCATCAGGCATATTTTTAACGTATCCAGTGAGCCCTAAATTTCGTGCAACTTTTCGTGTAGTATATCGAAAAAAGACGCCTTGGACTAACCCATAGACTTTAATAATTAATCTTTTCATAAGTAAATTTAAGGGAAAAAACCATTTAATTTTTAGCCAGCTTTCGCATTATTTGAATATTTTCTTCTAATTCTGGTTGTGTCATCTTTGGGTGAATATCTAAGGCAAATATTTCTTTGGTGATCAATTCTACATTAGGTAAACTAACATTTTTATAGTCAATTTCCTTCCCGTAGAAAGGGCATGTCCAAGGACATCCTTTTGGGTAAGCAATTTTTTCTTGAAATAATCGAGTTTTGTAGAGAGGTTTCGGGTACAATACTTTACTTTTAGGAAAGCGCTCTAAAAATTGATCTTTAGTCAATCCGATAATTTTAGGATTGATCCTTCCTATCCAATAATTAAACGCAGGTTCACAATATTCAGGAACATAAGGAGGGTCAATACCTCCAATTTGATCTACTGCATTACTGAGAAATTTAGCATTTTTATTTCTTATCTCAATAAATCCCGGAAGTCTTTTTAATTGAACTTTTCCTATTGCTCCTTGAATCTCAGTCATCCGGTAGTTATAACCTAAACGATTATATACATACCATGAAGATTCTCCATGATGCCTTATTAAACGACATTTTTCTGCAAGTTCATCATCATTGGTTGTTACCATACCCCCTTCACCAGTTGTAATATTTTTACTGGGATAAAAGCTAAAACATCCAATATTTCCTAAGGACCCGACTTTTTTATGATTGCATTTTGTCCCTATCGATTGAGCTGCATCCTCGATTAGATATAAATCATGTTTTTCTGCTATATCTATTAATGCACCCATATCAGCACTTATTCCCGCTAAATGAACAGGTATAATTGCTTTTGTTTTTACGGTAATTTTTTCCTTAACTGAAGTGGGATCTAAGGTATAAGTTTTTTGATCAATATCGGCAAAAATAGGAATAGCGTTATTATGTATTATTGAACTTGCTGTAGCAATAAATGTAAAGGGAGGAACGATTACCTCATCTCCTGGACCTATATCTAATGCAGCAAGAGCAATATGGAGTGCTGCAGTTCCCGTATTAACACCAATTGCATGTTTAGTACCAATATATTTAGCGAAATCCTCTTCAAAGCCTTTTACATAGGTCCCATGAAGTAATGTGAGCATTTGAGACTCCATTACTTTTAATACTTCCTCTTGTTCTTCGTTCGATAAATTCATGGTTGTTTAATAAAAAACTTCATAATATTATTTAAGTAGAAAAATAATGAGACCTTTAATAATATGATTATTGAATTAAAACTTGTTGAAGTATTCAAAAAATTAAGTAATAACTCTCTTTTTTGTCATCATATCCGATTATTTGATTTCTCATGAGTGTATCTAAAACTTCGTCTAACCATCTACTACTTGTATTTATTGCTTTCTTTAGCTCTTTATAGGATAATTCATCGTTTATTGCCAACAAAAATTGAATTTTACTTTTAACTTTAAGGTGAT
>CAYUTF010000095.1:0-3654 GCA_964447495.1 uncultured archaeon | reverse complement strand
ATAGCAACTCACCAGAAAATTCTTATTACCTACTTTTAAATTATAAAAGTCTATCTTAATAAATTTAATTTTTATATTTATCTTTAAACGAAAATATGACACATTTAAGACATATAAATATCATCAACATAATAGTTCCATTTCATGAATTAGGCAGATTAAAAGATAAATAGAATGAAAATAATACTAAATTTAGTGATCTTTTTATGTCTGTTTATTATGTATATATCTTAGAAACTATTTCGAAAAAGAATAAGAAATGGTATTATACAGGATATACTAATAACTTACATAGACGGATAGTGGAGCATAAGAATGGGAAAGGCGCTAAGTTTTGTCGAGGAAAAAAGATTATTAAACTGAAATATTTTGAGACCTATTTTAAAAGATCAGAAGCAATGAGAAGGGAATTAGAAATTAAATCGCTCTCTAGAAAAGAGAAAATAAATCTTATTAATAATTTTGATGATATTGATTTTGCCAATGACTAAGAGAAACTATCTAATTATTTTATGTGGTTTACCTGCTTCTGGAAAATCGAGTTTTGCTAAAAAATTTAAACATATATATGAAAGAACTAAAGATGCGATCCAAGTAAAAATTGTTGATCCCGATAAAATAAGAGTGAGATTATACTCGGGTGTATTTAATTACAAAAAAGAATTTAGTGTCCGCAAAAGGAATTTAAAAGAAATTCAAAAAGCTTTAAGAAAGGGTTTTATAGTTATAAGCGATAATTTAAATTATTATGTTAGTATGAGACATGAATTAAAAGAAATTGCTGAGAAGCTTAATTTAAATTATTATATTATTCATGTTGCCACCCCTATTGAACAATGTCTTATTTGGAATGAACAACGAGGAAAACCTATTCCTGATCAAATAATTAGAAATATTTTTGAAAAATTTGATCCATTTAATAATTATTCTTGGGATAATCCTATAGATGAATTTGATTTCTCTAAAATTGAAAATTTGAATTTAAAAGTAAAGAATTTAATACAAATAATTAACCAAGACATCTCTTTAACTTTGAATCAATTAAAAATAAAAAAAAAGCAAAAAGCGAAGAATTCCTATAATGAAAAGCTCGATCAAATAACTAGAATAGTCATAAATAGTTTTTTGAAAAATTCTAATAATATTTCTTACAAAAGTCAGATTTTACATTTAAGAAAAATTTTCATTAAGCAAAATCTGGAAAAAAAGCTGGCTAGTTCAGAAATTGCCAAAAATTTCACCCTTTTCTTAAAAAAACAATTGAATATAAATTGATCATACTATTTTTCTTAAAACAATTTTAAAAAATAAGGAAAAAAAAATTAAAGTAGTATTTATTTTAATAATTTGAATTGAAAAAAATGTATAATAATAAAAATGTCTATTAAAAACTCAGAAAGTAAGAAAGTTAAATTAAGAATTGAAGAATTAGATAAAAGTCGAAGTGGAAGGTCTTTATGTTATATAGATCAATTAGTTCTTGAAAAATTAGGTTTAACTACGGGGAATATTATTGAGATAAGAGGTAAAAAGAAGACTACAGGAATAGTGGTCGCAAGTATTGCCGATAAAGGAAAAGAGATTTTACGATTAGATGGAATACAACGTTTAAACGCAGGAGCAACTATTGGTGAATTTGTAACAATTAAAGAGGCTAAGGTATACCCCGCAGAAGAAATAGAATTAACACCCACTAAACCGGATATAGATTTGAAACGTCAAGCGGATGCAATAAAAGCAAAATTGATTGATAAACCCGTTGTAATAGGCGATATTGTTGATGTATTGGGAGCTGTCTATCAAAAGAAGGATTTAAATAACCCAATGGATTTTATGGGTATGTTTATGAAAGGCCCCAAAAAAAGACCTGCATTAGGTTTACTTAGATTAATTGTTGAGAATACTAAACCTCAAGATAAAATCGTGAAAATTACGCGAGATACAAGAATTAAAGTAAATAGAAGAGTAGCTGTATTAAATGTCTCTGGAGGGGTGGTTACTTATGATGATGTTGGTGGTTTGATTGATGAAATACAGAGGATTAGAGAAATGGTAGAGTTACCCTTAAAACATCCCGAGTTATTTCATAGATTGAATATTGATCCTCCCAAAGGAGTACTATTTTATGGTCCATCAGGTACGGGAAAGACATTAATGGCAAAAGCAGTATCTCAAGAATCGAATGCTCATTTTATAATTATAAATGGTCCGGAAATAATGAGTAAATTTTACGGAGCTAGTGAGGGCCGATTAAGGGATATTTTTAAAGATGCAGAAGATAACGCTCCATCTATTATATTTATTGATGAGATTGATTCAATAGCTCCTAAAAGGGTTGATACTTCGGGTGAAGTAGAAAGGCGAGTTGTTTCACAGTTATTATCACTTTTAGATGGTTTAAGAGGAAGAGGAGAGATAATTTGTATCGGAGCAACTAATAGAATTAATGCACTTGATGAGGCACTTCGAAGACCAGGAAGATTTGATCGTGAAATTGAATTTGGTGTTCCTAATGTGAAGGGAAGAAAGGAGATCTTCCAAATTCACACAAGAGGAATGCCGCTTGAAGAAGATGTGGAATTAGATAACTACGCTAATATCACGTACGGATTTGTTGGTGCGGATATAATGGCAGTGTGTAGAGAAGCAGCAATGTTTTCATTAAGAAAAATATTACCGAAAATAAATCTTGACGAACCAATCCCAAGTAAAATAATTCAAGAATTGAAGATTAATGACGATGATTTTATGCAAGCTATAAATATGATTGATCCTTCTGCCATGCGAGAAGTAATGGTAGAAATACCTAATATTGCTTGGGAAGATGTTGGAGGTCTGGAAACTATAAAAGATGAATTGAAAGAAGCAGTTGAATGGCCCTTAAAGTATCCTGAATTATTCGAAAGAGCGGGGATACGCTCGCTAAACGGTATTCTTCTTTTTGGACCTCCAGGTTGTGGAAAAACTTTACTAGCTAAAGCAATTGCTACAGAATCGAAATCGAATTTTATATCAATCAAAGGTCCAGAAGTGTTTTCAAAGTGGGTGGGCGAAAGTGAAAAAGCGATACGAGAAATATTTCGAAAAGCACGCCAAGCAGCGCCTTCAATTATATATTTTGATGAAATTGATGCAATATCCTCTGGGAGAGGTGAATATGCGGGAACGCAGACCTTTGCTTCAATTGTTAACCAAATTTTGGTGGAGATGGATGGTATTGAAAATCGAAAGGGTATAGTTACTATTGCTAGTACAAACCGCCCTGATATTGTAGATCCTGCCTTTTTACGACCTGGAAGGTTTGATCGCCTTATCTATGTAGAAGCACCTGATTTTGATTCTAGGATTAAGATTCTAGAAGTTCATACAAAAAATATGCCTTTAGCAGAGGAAGTTTCCCTTAAACATGTTGCACAATTAACTGAAGGGTATAGTGGAGCAGACTTAGAAAACCTTTGTCGTGAAGCAGGTATGCAGGCTATTCGAGAAAAAATGGAAAAATTTGATAAAATAGAATATAAACATTTTGAATTTGCACTTGATAAAATAAAGTCAACTTTACCAAATGAGATCATTCAAAGATACGAAGCCATGGCTAAAGAAATTACTGAATCCAGAAATATAAAAGAATCAACGGTAGATTTCTATAAATAA
>CAYUTF010000094.1:0-11743 GCA_964447495.1 uncultured archaeon | reverse complement strand
TGTGAAATATATGGTTTACCCATAAATAAAAGAAATTCTAAGCGTATTCGACCGATATATGGGTATGTTCCACAAGATTTGGGTAAAATTTACCAAGATTTCACAACCTTAGAAAACATTTTATATTTTGGAAATCAGTATGGTTTATCTGAAAAAGAAATTATTAGAAAAGCAAGAAGGATTCTACGAAGTCTTGAAATTGAAGATAAAATGAATGAATTAGTAAGAAATCTTTCAGGAGGCCAGAAACGGAGAGTTAGTATTGCAATAGGGCTAATTCATGATCCAATCTTTTTAATTTTGGATGAGCCTACTTCAGGATTGGATCCAATCATTCGTGAAAATTTATGGTTAACTCTCACAAAAATAAATGAGCAGTTTAAAACAACATTAATAGTCATTACTCACTATCCTGAAGAATCACGATTTTGTACTAAAGTTGCGATATTTGGAAGAAATCGTGGGATGTTGGATTTTGGAAAACCTAAAGATTTACTGACTCAACTTCCAGGTAAAGGTAGATCCATAGAAATTAGTTTTAATGATATAAAAGAGAATGTAATAACTAGACTTGAATCCCTACAAGGAATTGAAAAAGTCTTAGAAAATAAAGCTGGAACCGATTTTTCATTATTTACCAATCTAAATATGGTTGATCTTCACCAAATTATTGAATTAGAGATGGGAGAAAATTCAATTTTGAATATAAAGCAAACTGATTCCAAAATGGAACAGTACTTTAGATATAAAGCAATGGAGGTGCCAAAGATTGAAGAACTCTAATAGTTCCGAAAAAGAGCGCCTTAGACTGAAGATATTGGATGCAATAAGGTTTTCTAAAAAGTTTTGGATGACTTATCGGGAAAATACATTTGGAATAGCCTCCATCATTAATTTAATATATAAAAAATCCTTTTTTGAAGTTCTTTTTTTTACAAATAAAGAGGTTTTAGAAAAAGGAACGCCATTACTAAAAATATATACCCCGGTCGAAGATGAATTAGATTTTAATGAAATACTATTTGAACCCGATTTTGATGATGATGGCCTTATAAGTCCTAGAAGAATTATCTATCGAATGAGAAAGTTAATTCGGAGAGAATTTCGAAAACATTTACAAATTTTAGATGAAGAAGTAAAATACATTGATCAAAAGTATGAAAGTTATCCCATAGATAATATACCCTATTATAGAGAAATCCGGGTCTTCTTTCCTAATTTTGTGATTTCATTAAATATTAATTTTGAAAAGCACCCTTTATTACCTAATATTTCATTTTCAAAAACATTATCTAGAATTATCAGTGAGAAAAAATTTTTCGAGCAAGACGTAATTAAGAATTGGAATGAAGCTAAACCAGTTCACATTTACGAAATAGTAGATGAGTTGTGCAGAATTATCGCTAATCGAATAAATATGGATCCGTTGAAGAAAAATTCACAACATTTAATTGTTAGAAATTTGAGCATCCATGATCAAATTAAAGATATTTCCTTTAATATTCATAGAGGAAAATCGCTGGGAATTATATTCGATGAAGAAATCTTAAGAAATGCTGATCATAGAATTGAATTATTAGATTTGTTTGAAGCAATTAAGGGAAATTTTACTGATTTTTCAGGAACAATTGAAATTTTTGGTCGATTTGTTCAGCTTCTCTCCGAAAAGGATAAAAAAAGAATTTTTATTTTACCGGAAGCATATGATTCAAAAATTGTAAAAATGAAAATTAAAAAAGCAATTCATTATGAGATTAACATCGATGAAATTTTAAAAAAAAGAAAACAAGAGTTAGATCAAACTTTAAAAAGCGCTGGTATAAGTCCTAGATTCGATGAGATCATGGGTGATAGAATTGCAGGAGTTCCATTGAGAATAAGCAAGAAGAAAGAATATATTAAACACGCCCTAGAAGTAACAGGATTACTAAATAAAAAAAATAAAAAATTTTCAGAATTTACATCATTAGAATTTCTTCTCTTCTCAATAGGACGCGCTCTGCTTCAAACTCCTTCAATTATTATGTTTTCTTTACCTTTTGGAATGTTAGGACGATTAGAGTTCGAGAAATTCAATAATTACATGGCAAAAATAAAAGAAGATTTTCATATTGTTCTCATTTTTCATGCCCCTGAAGGAGTTGTGTGTAATTGTAATCAAATTTTAACAATAACTAAAAGGGAAGCCAATATTGGGACATATGATGAATTAATTGAAGAATTACCATATAATGGCGAAATTATTAATATTGAACTAAATAACCCTCGAGATGATGTAATTAGACAAATGTATGCTTTAAAAGAAGTAGATTTAATAATTGAAGAACGAAAAATGGAAAAATTTAAAATTTTTGTGAAAGAAAACCCTAATAGTATAATTGTGCGATTAACCGAACTATTTGGACCAAGTTTGTTCAGCTTTAAAAAAGTAAAAGCATCTTTAAGTGAATATATTGAATTTATCGATAAGAAAGAAATAGAACAACATAATTGAGATAAAAGTGAGTGAACTAAATGTTAAAAAGTATATATATTATGGATGAGCAGGGTTTCTTGCTCTTTTCTAAAAATTTCATGAAAAAGCAATACGATGATAATATACTTATTGGATTTTTTACTTCTATTGCTAATTTCAGCCGAGAAGCTTTAAATAGCATTGTAAAGAATGTTGATCTAGGTGAGAATAACAAATTAATTTTATATCCCAATGTGGAAGAAAATTTACTTGGAGCGGCTATAGTAAATTCTAATGACAATAATGAACTTGTCTCATCTATTTTGAAAGAGATAATGCTAGAATTTGTGAACCTTTACGCACCAGATTATGATCCCGAAAAAGTTATTCAAGAAGACATAGAAAAAGTAATAAATAATAATCTAAAAGGGAAGACATTAACTTCTCCTTTTAGAAGATTATTTTTATCTTGGATAATAGTAGGTCCCATCACTCCATTCCTTATATTTTTGAGTATCTATGCAACCGTTTTTATATATGAAACTTTGGATTTGAATCGTCTGCTTACTCCAGAACAATTATTTACAAGATTCATGCCAGCTTTGATATTATTATCAACAGCTAATATTATTTTATCATTTTTACTTCCAAACTTAATTCTGGGTTATTTATCCCCTAATTGGAAAATAGCTTTGATAAATTCTCTTATTCATTTTACTCTTTCAATAGTATTATATTCCGTGTCTGCAGAGCCCAATTTTGTTTACATCGTCTTAGGGCAATTACCTTTGACTTTAATCTTTTCATTGTTTTTTATGTTTCTCGGAACCCGTTTATCTTCGAAAAGATTCTTAAAATAATCTTATATTTCTATTTCTATTATGATTTTATTATTATTCTTTTTAAATTGACGCTTTAGAAAATGCGAATGATTAAATAATTCTTCTTTTACTATTTAATTCAAGAGAAAAAGGCTATTAGGTATCATTTTTTATAAGATATAATCGATGAGTTTCTTATGAATGATTTTAAGGAGCAAATAAGTTCAACTAATACGGACTATAAATCAATTTTTATCTCTATTCCCATACCAGTCTATATCTGGGAAAAAAAGGAAGATGATTTCTTATTAATTAAATTTAATAAATCATTAGAAATACTGACTGATGGTGAGATAAATAATTATCTTGGAAAAAAATTGTCTCTATTGTTTGAGAATAACTCGATGATGGCAATAGATATTCGTAATTGTTATAATAATAATTTTAATTATTGTAAAGAGATTGAATTTGAAGTAGGAAAACCACCCAAAAAGAAAACCTTTCTAGCGACATATATATTTATACCATCTCATTTTGTAGTTGTTTTTACAGAAGATCTTACAAGGCAAAAACAAATTGAAAAATCACTCAGAAAAGCAGAGCAAGAAAAAACAATAATATTAGAAAGCATTAGTGAACATTTAGTTTATCAAGATTTAGATAATAAAATTTTATGGACAAACAAAGCTGCTGCTGAGTCAGTAGGTTTGAAAATTCATAATTTGATTGGCAAAAAATGTTATGAAATTTGGCCACGTAGAGATTCTCCTTGTGAGGGTTGCCCTGTTATTAAAACAACTAAAAGTGCTAAATCTACTTCAGGTGAGATAATTACACCTGATGGAAGGATTTGGCTAGTTAAAGGTGATCCTGTTTTTAATGAGAAAGGTAAAGTGGTTGCTGCAGTAGAGATTACAAAAGAAATTACCCAAATAAAAAAAGCAGAAGAATCACTAAAAAAAACTCAATTAAAGTATCGAGAATTATTTGAAAGCTCACCCTATTCGATTTTTCTAATTGATATGAACGGAATTATACTTGATTGTAACTCATCTACGAACAATATACTTTCTGTTCACACTATTAAGGATCTTATTGGTATTCATTTTAAGGAGGCATTATCTCTATTCGAAGGAAATATCCATCTTATACCTCGATTTGAAAAAATTATTCAACAAATAATAAGTGGAGAACAAGTTAAAGATTTCACATTTCCTATAGCTCAAACTTTAGGAAAAACAATATGGGTTAGTGCCTCTGTATCCTTGGTTAAAATTATTGATGAAACTCTAGTCCAATTTATTCTAAAAGATATCACAGAAAAGAAAATAACCGAAGAAAAATTAAAGGATTCTGAACTAAAATACAGGGAATCTTTTAACCGTTCTAACTTCTATAAAGATTTGTTTGCACATGATATCAATAACATTCTTCAAAATATTCTTTCCGCAATTGATTTATTGAATATTAAACTTCAAAATAAAATGCTCCCTGAAGAGAGCCGAGAACTTTTAAGTATCATTAACGATCAGGTGAATAGAGGATCAAATTTAGTTTCAAACGTTCGTACATTATCCGATGTTGAAGACTTAACTTTCTCAATAGAAGAAGTTAACGCTCTTAAGGTTTTAAATGAAGTAAGAGATTTTCTGATAAGGAGTTTTCATGAAAAAAAGGTGGAAATCATAATTAATTCTCCCTATAATGAAATCACCATCTATGCAAATCAATTACTTTCTGACTTATTTGAAAATATATTGATTAATGCAATTCGATATAATCGAAATACATATATTAAGATCCAAATCAACATCTCAAAAGAGAAGAAAGAAAATATCCCTTATGTAAAATTCGAATTTATCGATAACGGAATTGGTATCCCTGATATTATGAAAGAAAAAATCTTTCAGAGAGGATATAGCGCCAAAGAATTCGTAAGTGGCTTAGGTATTGGACTTACACTTGTGAAAAAAATCCTTAATTTATATAATGGTCAAGTTTGGGTCGAAGATAAAATCCCAGGGGATTATTCTGAGGGAAGTAATTTCGTTATTTTATTACCGGAGGTGGTAGGTAATAATTAAAATCCTCATCGTCGAAGATGATCTATCTTTACAGCGACTGTATGAGTTAATGTTGACGACATTCGGTTTTGAGGTGGTTGGAAAAGCAAGTAACGGAAAGGAGGCTGTTGATTTATTTAATACTATGCAATCAAAACCAGATATAATTTTGATGGACCACCGAATGCCCCTTAAAAATGGAATTGATGCCTCAATCGAAATTTTGAAAATGAACTCTCATACTAAAATTATTTTCACCAGCGCAGACAAATCCGTAGAGCATAAAGCTTTATCAGTTGGTGTCACCTCATTTATCGAAAAACCGTTCACCATAACCGCATTACATAAGGAAATTAAACGTGTTTATAATATATCTCAGTTTTAATGTGCCCTCTATAAATGGCATGTAACAATTTTTCGTTATAAAATACAAATTTTAGCACCATTGTTATCTTTTTAAGCGATATAGATTATTGTTATAAGAGGATTTCCTATTTTTATTGGAAATGTATATTACGAAATTTAAAATTTGGTAGTGAATTTTCCAAACTAGTATTCTATATTATTAAAAAAATCAAAAAATATGAAGATAGAGTAAAAGGTTAATAATTATGAGCTATAAACTTCCAGATGAGAAAGATTTAGAAGCCATGATTGGTATTGTAGGCAAGAATTATGCTACTAATAATAAGGCAATCACTGCTTCGTATCTTGCCAAATCGGTCATGGGTTTAGAATCCCAAATCCCTGATATTGTAGTTCGCCCAAAATACCCTGAAGAAATCCGCAAAATCCTACTTTACTGCTCTGCAGAGAAAATAGCTGTCAGTCCTGTTTCAGCAGGATTATCAGGAGGGTTTGCATGTCCTACTATTAAACCAGGAGGCGTACTTCTTGATTTAAGTAGAATGGATAGAATCATCGAAATCGATGAAGATAATCGCTATGTCGTAGTAGAGCCTGGTGTCACAAACGGACAACTTTGGGCTTATATGGCTAAAAACTATCCAGATTGGGCGCCACCAATTGCAGATGGCGCACCTCCTGCAGCTACTGTAATGGGAGATGCTATTGATCGTGGCTTTTCGCTGTATACAAGTTCTGTAGGTCCACAAGGAGATAACTTTATGTGTGCGGAAATAGTATTTCCAAATGGCGATGTTATTCGAACAGGATCGTGGGCTCTTCCGTTTGCTAAACCATTTTACAAATATGGTTTAGGACCGGATATGTGGTCCTTCTTAATGGGGAGTCAAGGCGCTATGGGTGTCGTGACTAAAGTTGCTGTGAAAATCTATCCTCACCCTAAATTTAAAACCGTTGTTGCGTGGGGTATGAGTAATCCTCATGATATGCAAGACTTAACTCTTGAGGTTGGTAAACAAGAATTCGGTATTAGTCATAACACAGTTATGGTTCAAGGAGGAAATTACCCCCTTGTAATGACTCGTTGGCCGAAGGATAAAATCCCTCACAACTATGAATTCTTCGAGAAGATTGGTGTAAGTAGGTGGTGGATGAATTGGGAATGTTGGGCACAAACCCAGGAGGAATTAGATTATGTGGTTAACAGAATTAATAGTATGGCTGAAGATTATAAGAAAAATAGAGCTAAGGACCCTGATGCCATGAAACCGTGGGAATTACATCCCAAACAAATTGCAAGTAGAATGAAGAAACCAAATAAAATTGCGATCCCCTATGCATTCTGGGAAGCGGGTTACTTATTTATTACATGGTATACTCCTTGGAACGATTGTGCACAATTCGCAGATATGTATTGTAAAGCTATGGAGAAATATGGGTTCCCTCCCGTGATGTGGATAGCAAGCATCGAACGTTGTCGACAAGCGATTTGTATGCCCATCGTTTGCTTTGATTCAACAAAACAGTCCGATCTCGAAAAAGTTCAAGAAATGAATCGAGAAACTACGGAATATGGACTAAAGCAAGGATGGTTAAATTATCGACCTGATCCTTTTATCCATATCGAAGCTTATTATAAAGCTTCTATGTATTGGAAATATTTACGAGCATTTAAGAAGCTAGTAGATCCGAATATGATCATGCATCCTGGGAGGCTTGCACTCCCGTAATTTAACGAGGTGATAAGAAAAATGGCAAAAACTGGAATGGAAAGATTACAAGAATTAAAAAAAGATGTATTTCGTTGTATTCATTGTAAAGCATGCCGTTTCGCGTATTCTGGAGAGCCTGATCGAAAGGGAATAGGCGAATTTACCGGGAAACAAGGTACCGTTCTTTATGAGGGAATGGTGGACTCCTGCCCTGCGGGGATAGAGTATGGTTGGGAAGCATTTTGGAATGCCGGAAAAATTTGGATTGCGCGTTCTATTTTAAATGGCGATCTAGAATTTTCGGAAGAGGTCCGTGATGTTTTAATGCCTTGTATAACGTGTGGACAGTGTTCTGCACAATGCGAAAATAAAATACCCACAGTAGATATTATTGAGTCATTAAGAGCGGCATTAATAGAATCGGGCGTTCCTATGATTGAAAAGCATCAGTTAGTTAATCGCTTAGTCAAAGAATTAAATAATCCATATGGCGGAGCCAAAGACGAACGAATGAAATGGGCTAAAGATGCGGGTTTAAGTAAATATATAAATAACAAAGATGCGAAAATCGGCTATTATGTCGGTTGTACTGCAAGTTATCGTCAAGTAGAGGTTGCCATCGCAACTGCAAAGTTGTTTGATCTGCTTGGAATGAATTTTACCTTACTTGATGATGAGGTATGTTGCGGAAGCCCCTTCTTTAGAATAGGCGCTGTAGATACTGCCCAAGAACTAATGAATACCAATCTCGAAAATTTTAAACATTTAGATAAACTTTATTTCTCTTGTGCAGGATGTTATAGAACATTCACGATTGATTATCCAAAATGGATGCCAGAAGGAGAAGAACTCCCTTTTAAGACCCAACATGCGTTTGAATTAATCTCGGATTTAATTTCAGTCCCCAAAAAGAAAAAAGAATTGCCTGGAAAGATCGATGAAATCAAGAAGAAATTAAAAGCGAAGCCGGATAAGAGATTAGAGGCGGAGTTAAAAGGACTTGAAGCAGAATATGAGAGAATTAAAGATTTCAAGGGAGAAATCAAATTCAAACCGAATAAAGAGTTAAAGGGAAAAGTGGTGACCTATCATGATCCTTGCCATACCGGCAGGCATTTTGCTATTGACATGGAGCAAAATATGATCAAGAAATCAGAAAATCTAATGTTTGATATGCGTAAAATAGACAAAATGATTGAGGATTGGTTCGATATACCACGTATCATACTCCGAAAACTCGAAGAGGACGTAGGCATTAAATTTACCGAAATGTACAGAATTAAGATGAATTCAATGTGTTGTGGAGCGGGAGGCGGAGTAAGAGCTGGTTATCCTGATTTCTCAATCAGAACCGCAAGTTTACGGTGCGACGAAGCAAATGCTATAGGAGCAGATTTTCTGACAACGGAATGCCCATTTTGCTGGCGGAACTTATATGATGCAAATGAGATGTACGAACATGGTATGAAGGTTATGGGCGTTCTCGAAATGATCTCGAAATATGATTTGTTAGATATTATCGAAAAACCCGAATTTTAATATAACTCATCTATTCTTTTTTTTATTTTCTTTTTTATCGGAGTTTTGGTAAAAATATTTAAATTGGAAAATCATCTTATTTAAGGTTAAGAATCATTCAATGTTGAGATGATTTTCTAATAATAGGTGAAATTTAATGAAAAAAAAAGTAGTTATTCCGATAGTTGTGCTCGCAGTTATAGGAGCATTAATTATTTCTGTAATAATTTTAACGTTACCAACCACTCCTCCTATAGTAATACCTAGCGAGAGAAAAGCATTAATCGTAGGAAGCGCGAATGATTTTTATGAAAGCGAACCGGATTATGATTTTAATGACGGTGGCGACTCTAGCATTGATTTAGGTCTGGGAAACTGGACTTTTGATGGGACTGCTTGTTTTGGTGAGTATTCGGTGTTTGGAAATCCATATGGTTCATTAACTATATTCTCAGGCACTGATTTACCGGTGGTAGGCAATTTTTCATTAGACTATTCCGAAAATTACGATCTTCTTGAATATGCATTATATAATATTACAGTAGATATCTTTATCCAAAGTCCTGTGCCACTTGTAGGAAACGGTACTAAAATAGGGCTTCAGTGGCTAAATTCTACTGGTCAAACAGTAAGAATTGATTGGACTGATGGGGTTAATAATATTATCAACAGTTGGTTTTCTTTAAATCTTACTGGAGTGTGTAATAATGAAACAAATAATGAAATTACTGATTTGAACTTAGTGTTAAGTGTGGAAGCTGCCTTTCCAGATTTAATGAATAAAGCTGTGTATTTCGATAATATCAAAATTGATAAATGGATCAGTGTAAACGTAACAAACCCGATGGAGCCTCCTCCAAGTCCGGGTGGCATTAATTCAGATGGGTTTCCCGCCCAATCACTACAAGTTTATTGGGTTTTAAAAAATCATGGATATACCGATGAAAATATCTTTTTTATGTTGTATTGGAAGAATGATATTGATGGTATAGTCAATATTTATCGTAATGATGGAATCCTTGACGATATGGTTGGTGCGGTCATCGATGTACTTGATGATGATGTGAATGCTTCGCGTTTCAAACAAGAATTAAATGTCTCTATAGCGGGTTCATTTGCGGATTTGATAAATGAGAATGATTACCTGATTATCTATATGTGCGATCACGGTTCAAATAAGAAGTTTCCCGATGGCAGTGCTACCTTTCATTTTGAAGCAGACAATAGTTTTATCACTGAACTAGAGTTTTATAATTTAGTGAAGGAGATAGAATGTAAGCGAATGATGATCAATATTGATTGTTGTTTCAGCGGGAATTTCCTAAATAGTGACCCAAATGTAGGAAGTAGCTGGTATAATATCCCAAACTGTATTATGGTCACTGCTTCTTCGAATAGACCCTCATGGTATTGGATAAATAACGCTAATGGAGATGGATGGGCAGGATCATGGTTTTTCCATGTATTCTGGGACAAACTTGATGAAAATGAAACGATAAATTCTGCATTTAATACCGCATTTAATTTTATTCCCTTCAATCAGGCACCGTTATCCATTGTCCAGAATCCGCTGATGAACGATAATATGGGGGTTGCTGCTACATTAAGTTTTAATAGCGATCCTCCATTGTAAAAATTAGTTATTTTCTTTTCTTTGTTTTTCAATTTTTTTTTTCTCTAATTCTAAGAACATATCTTGGCAACGCTTAATCCATTTAATTTGATACGATTCATTATCAATGATTCTAGTTTTGAGATCCGATATGGTAGTAATACCTGCTTCCTTACACCAATCTACGCATATTTGGTATGCTTGCCAATCTAATTCTTCATCCTCCCATATCACTTTTATCTTTTTATATCCATGGGTCCATAAAACATATGCTCTGGTATGTCCATCTGTAAAGATAATTTGATTATTTAAAATTTTTATTGGAACGGCATCAATTGTCTCTGGACGTATAGTTGGGTATTCTTTCTTAACATCTTCAATTTTCCGGATATTAAGATAAAGTTGACTTGGCTGAATATCATCTATATCCATATAGAAACTATTGCCCATCATATGGTTCACATTTAGAGAGTTTCTTTATTCCAATAGCCAATTAGATGATTATACATTCGAATAAAATCTTGTTGTAAAGTATAATATTTTTTGGCTAATTCTTCATTAGGAGTGATTATCTCAAGATTTCTATCTTTTAGGTCTTTGAGTGCATTAAAATCCTTAATTACTCCTAGACCATAAGCTGCTAATAAACCACATCCTTGTAAGCTAGCTTCTGGCTGATTTGTGAGGATTTGAGTTAGTTGCATAGTATTTGCTTTTATTTTATATAATAACTTATTACGAGTAGCTCCCCCCAAACAAAATACACGCTTAATGTTAACTCCAGTTCTTTTAAAGTTCAGAACGTCTTTTCCAATTGCTAATGCCACCCCTTCCATTATAGAACGTGCCATATGTGAAGCGGAATGATTTAATTTCAACCCATAAAAGCACCCGTGTGCGTTAATGTTATCTTGACGCCTTTCTCCAAGGAAATATGGATAAAACAGAAGACCATCACTTCCGACAGGAACCTTTTCCGCCATCTCGATCATTTGTTCATATGAAATCTCTTGGTTTCCCAAAGAACCTAATAAATCCTTGCACCATTTCATAGCCAACCCTCCACAATCAAGCATGGTGAATGGAACCCATCCACTAATGACATGCCTTAAATTTTGGATAGATGGATCGATAATAGGTTTATCCTTATGAATTACGAATAATGTACTAGTACCAGTCATATCTACGGCAGTGCT
>CAYUTF010000093.1:0-11877 GCA_964447495.1 uncultured archaeon | reverse complement strand
TATAATCATTAATCTTTATTATTCGCAATTTATCTATTCCATAGTTTAAAATAAAATTAAATATTGATAAATTCATAAATAAAAAATTTTATAAAAAATCTCAGAAATGATTAATTATGACTGAAAAAGGTACTAAAATCAAAATTGATTCTTATAAAGGGCCGCTCGGAACAATCAAAGGATTTGAGTTTACTGCGGGCAAGATAAAAAGTGAAGGCGACGAATCGGAATGGGAAGAAAT
Source organism: uncultured archaeon (assembly GCA_964447495.1). GTDB lineage: Archaea > Asgardarchaeota > Lokiarchaeia > Sigyniarchaeales > SOKP01 > SOKP01. Next base: position 11,636 of record CAYUTF010000093.1, on the reverse strand, counting down.
GGGTCCCACACCGAAGCCACATATACCGACTCTACGTAATTGGTTTTTCAAACTAATGGATCGATATAAACCTTATTATATGCCCATTTGCGATATGTGCTGCTTATGTACGTACGGGAAATGCAATCTTTCCAAAGGTAGAACAGGAGCATGCGGAATAAATATGGAGACGCAACAAGCTCGAATTGTAGAGATAGCTTGTGCGATTGGAGCGGCTTGTCATAGCGCCCACGGCGATCATCTTCTTCATTGGCTTAAACAGAAATACGGGAACGTTCCAATTAATTTCGGTAACAATATCGCGGTCGAAATGCCTATAACGCGGCTTCTGGTTGGCATGAAGCCAGAAACCTTAGAGGACTTGGAGACAGCAATGGAATGGGTCCATTATACAATTACACACTTATTAGCTGCAGGTCACACGGGTCAAGAGTCGCATTATTTGGATTATGAAAATAAGAGTTTTGTTGCGGGATTAGCTGACGAGGTTGGTATGGAGATCGCCGATGCCGTCCAAATTGCAGCTTATGGGTTCCCAATGGGCGAAGCAGATGTCCCTATTGTAAAATTAGGCATGGGAACAATGGATACTGAAAATAAAGCATCTATTTTGATGATTGGGCATAATGTTGCTCCGGGAATTGAATTAGTAGATTATATTCGTGAGAAGGATTTAAATGATAAAGTTGATGTAGGTGCGATTTGTTGTACTGCGCTTGATCTCACCCGATATTATGATGGTGCAAAAGTTGTTGGTTCAATGTCGCGACAAATGTTTTTCATACGTTCAGGCTTGGCTGATGTTGTTATGGTGGATGAGCAATGTGTAAATCTTCGTAGTTTTGAACAAGCTCAATTAGTTGGAGCTCCATTTATTGCGACAAATGAGAAAAATATGGGAGGTTTACCAGACAGAACAGATGATCCTGCTGAAGGAATCATTGAAGATCTGGTGAGTGGAAAAGTTCCTGGTGTTTTAATATTAGATCCCGTTAAGGCTGGTATTGTAGCTGTTGAAACAGCAATTAAAGTTAAACCAATTAGAAAAGCGAGAAGTGGTATTCCTGACAAGCAAGGTTGTATTGATATGGCATATCATTGCAATGGATGTGGTAATTGTCAACGAAACTGTCCAAATGATCTTCCTTTAGTTGAGGGTGTAAGATTAGCTAAAGAAGGAGACTTTTCTGTATTGGCAGAAGCGTTTGATAGTTGTTTAGATTGTGGTAGATGTGAAGCAGATTGTATGAAAGGGGTCTCACCATTGACACTAATAATGTTTGCGGGACGAGATAAGATCAGAAATGAAACTTTCAATATGAGAGTAGGAAGAGGTCCTATTCAAGATACAGAAATTCGTAATGTTGGTGCTCCAATTGTGCTCGGAGAGATTCCTGGTATTGTTGCAATAATCGGTTGTCCGGCCTATGGAAAAGAAATTCAAGAATTGTATATGATGGCAGAGGAATTTCTGATAAGAAATTACATTGTTGTAGTTTCTGGATGCGGTGCGATGGATATTGGTTTAGTTAAGGATGAAGATGGAAAAACCTTATATGACCGTTTCCCAGGAGATTTTGATCGTGGTGGATTAGTAAATGTTGGTTCATGTGTGTCCAATCCACATATTACTGGAGCAGCATGTAAAGTTGCCAATATCTTTGCTAGACGTCCGTTACGAGGGAATTTCGAAGAAATTGCGGATTATATCCTAAATCGTGTTGGTGCGGTTGGAGTCGCTTGGGGTGCGATGTCTCAGAAGGCTGCCAGTATTGCTTCTGGAGCTAATGGGTTAGGTGTACCAGCGGTTTGTGGGCCGCATGCTGCAGAATATAGAAGAATGTATATTGGACGTTCTGATGATGAGGATACATGGAAAGTATTTAATGCACGCGATGGGACTCCGGATGTCCTTATTGGTCCGGGACCGGAACACTTATTAACTACAGCTGAAACAATAGAACAAGCAATATGTTTAGTTGCTAAATTAGCTTTAAGACCTGCTGATAACTCCAAAGGAAGAATGATAAAGCTCTCTCATTGGATTGACTTAGAAAGAAAATATAAGGGAGTACAATTTCCAAATGATTTAGAGAGGTTCATTCGAGTAGAAGCCGATATTCCTATCAATCTAAAAGATGAAATTACGCAATTCCTTAAAGACAGAAACTGGAAACCAAGAGAAATCGTTGATCCTACTTTAATTAAGCGACTCTGTAGAACCTAAAATCTCAACACAAATTATTTTTTCATTCTTTTTTTATTTTTTATTTATTTTAATAGGGTGAAAATGATGGTAGATAAGGATGTTTTAAAGTTAAAGAAATTATGTGAGCATTGGGCAAATCATAATCTTTCCCATAAAGAAAGTTTTGAAAAGTGGAAAAATATTGCTTCTGATCTTGCCCTTAACTCGGTGGCGCAACATTTAGAGAATGCCATGGCTATGATGGATAAATGCAATGAATATTTAATAGCCGCAAAAAATGAGTTAGAATAGAGAAAATTATGGTTATAAGAACATATTAATTAAGGGTAATAATTGTTCGCGGAAATAATCTATTTTTTCGTATAATAAGTCAGGATTCTCAGAAAGAAGCCATAAATAGACTGGAATATGTAAATCCGAATACTCAAACAACTTTTCTCCTGTTATTGCAAACCTATTTACAGGGAAATCTAGTGTTATTGATGTTTCTCTTATAAGACCTATTGAGTTATGAAAATTAGAAAGAGTTTGCATAATCAGAGCGGTGTTATTTAATAACGCCTCATCAGTATCCGTTGTATTATAACTACCAAAAATTAAGCCATCCATGGAAATTAAGCTTGTTGCTTTACCCTCAATTGTTATTGTAAAATCTTCAAGAATATTTTCGATAATCTCCGAAGTGTCTGACACTTTCTTTAATGCGGTACTAAACATCTGCATAATGGTTTCTTTTTGATAGATAGTGGTGTCTGCGAAATCGATTGAAACATTTTCATATTCATTTATGATATGAGAAAATTTGGTTTTTATCGCATTAATATTGTTTTGCCATTCTCGTGTCGTTCTTAAATCTTGATCACTTTTACTAAGTACCACTAAAACTGGTGGAGCTTCATTTAAATCTTGTAGAGCTTTTAATACTTGACGGAAATAATTGGCAGATTCTACAAATCTTTCAGAATCTTGCGTGTCTACGACATATAATACCAAATCCACTTCAGTGAAAAACAATTCTGGGCGATTAAAATACAGTTTTTCTCGATATTGCACTTGTCCTCCAAGATCCCAAGAAATTATAGGATATCCAAAAAAATCCAATTTTTCTCTTTTTACTCCCCTTGTGGGTAATAGCGATTTAATTATTGAGAACCTATCTTGGAGTACTGCTAAAATGGACGTCTTTCCCCCATTATCTAACCCAATCATCAACAATTTCTTGTGAGATTTTAGTTGTTCCTTAATTGCACGAACGATAACTTGTGCAGTTTTAACCCATTTAATTAAAATTATTGTCGGAATCTCCTTGATATCGGGAAGATTATCGACTTGAAGATTTGCTAATTGTTCAATATTTTTAATATTATTATCGATTAATGTATCAGAAGACACTTGATCAATACCTATTAGAGTATCTGGTTTAAAGGCTAATACTTCGTCGATTTCATTAATAATAACTGTTCTTTTAAAGAAATCTTTAACTTTTACATTTTTAGTATCATTTTCTGACATAATTTTATCAACTAGAATCCTAGTAAGTTCAATTTTTGCTAATCAAAAAAAGTTTTAATTAATATGAAATTTCTAATAATTAAAGCTTTACATTTGATAAAAAAACATAATTATTTATTCTTTTTGTTACATATAAAAATTAGAATTATTACTAGCGTTTTAAGAATAGAATTATAAAGGTTTTTACTCCTTGTCTGAAAGATTGCCGGAAAATATTATAATTTGTATAGATACCTCAAGATCAATGTATCGAACGGATTACCCTCCAAATCGGTTACAAACAAGTATCAACGCAGTTAAAAAACTAATAAATGATCGATTCTTAGAAGATACTTCTAGTTATTTCGCTATTATTAAATTTTCAGATAAACCAAAAAAACTTGTAGAGTTTACAAACACGAAAGAGTTATTATATGATAGCTTAGATTCATTAGAGTTATCCGGTAAGTCTGCATTAGGAGAAGCATTGGCATTATCAATAAAAATGATTATTGCAGAATTAAGAAAAATCGCAGCAAAAACTCCGAAAATAGTGTTAATAACTGATGGTAATTATACAAAGATGTCTGTAGATCCAATAAAAATGGCGCGATTAGCACAAGGATTAAATATAAAAATCGATTCTTTTCGCTTAGGAGGAGGAAATACCTCTAATATTCTTAAAAAGATAAGTGATCTTACGAATGGAACATATCACTATAATAACGATTTTGAATCATTAATGAGAGCTGTCCAAGAATTAGCCAATTCAAACATCAAAACCTATGGTGATAGTAAGGCATCAGTAATGAAAAGTCCTAAATTTTTAAGGAAAATATCTGCTGATTTACTACGAGTTCAAGATCTTACAAAGGATCAAGAACAACGTTTATTGCAAATAAGAGGTTTAGCAGATTATAAAAAATGCTCTATTTGCTTTTCTGATACAAATCCTTATACCAAGAGTTCCTTCTTTATTAGTGGTAGATATTGTCCTCACTGTCAAACACCATTTCATATTCATTGTTTAGCGGCATGGGCAGATTCACAAAAAGATAGTAAGATGCGGAGAGCAGGAACAGTAAGATGTCCTCATTGTTTTTACCTTTTAAAAATTCCTACTGAAGTTTCTCAAGCAAGAAAACTAACGAGTTTAGTAAAGCCGCGTATACAAGAAAGACCTGAATCAAAAGGATCAGAAATTTCAGAAGCAATCCTTACTAAATATGATGATTTAAAAGAAGATGACGTATTTGGATCATGTCCAGTTTGTAATTTTATATTCGAAGAAGGTCAAGAATTAATTCGGTGTGGAAATTGTAAAACTTTATACCATAAATCATGTTTTGATGATTTACAAAATAACCGATGTAAAAATTGTGGTGTTAAGCTACATTTATTTTAAATATCATACCAACATTATATTATACTTGATTTTAATTCTATCAAAATAGTTTGAATAGAGTATTAAATAGAATTAATGAATAATCATTTTAAGGAAAAAGGATATAAATATGCCTGAAAATTCATTTTTTTATATTGGAGACTTTAAATTAGGGTATGGCAATTTTGATCTTCCCCCTATTTTAATTGGGACTATTTTTTATCAAGGTCAAACCTTAATAGAGAGAGGAAATTCGGCTAAGTTCGATCGAGAAAAAGCGAAAAAAAGAATTAATGCTCAAAAAGCATTATCTGAGCAATACAAATTGCCTAGTTTGATAGAAATCTCTGCATATGAGCCTAATTCAATGATTGAGTATCTTAAATTTTACTTAGGAAACTTTAATCCCCCCTTTGTCTTAGGTGGTGCTTTTGAGGCAAGAATGGCAGGAATTCAATATCTCCATGACCAAGGAATTGAGCCAAATGATTATATTTACAATTCTATTTCAAATTTAAAAAATCCAAAGGAAGTTAATGCAATTCAAAACTTTAAAATTAAAAATATTGTAATTTTAATTCTTGGTTCAGCAAATATGTCCTCTACTCAAAGATTTGCATATATAACAGATAAAAGCCAACCAAATAATCAAAGTTTGATTTCAGGATTAAAAGAAAGAGGTGTCCAAAGAATTTTAATTGATGGGGGAGTTATTGATTTAGAAAGCTTAGCTCATATTCTGGAAACCCAACAAATTATAAGTAAGTCTCTTAAAGTACCCGTAGGTACCGCTCCAAGTTTATTTTTGTTTAAATATTCTTCTCCTCGTTTAAATGCTCGATTTCATACACGCTATCGAAGAGCTAGTATAATGTCTATTGCAAGCTTATTTTCTAATTTTCTCTTTTATGGGGCTATAGAAGATGCCAAAGAATGCTTTGCATCAGTTTATCAAGCAAGAGCATTTGGAAATATGCTAAAAGATCATAATATTAAGCTTTTTCATTCATTCTAAGTATTTAGAAATCAATTAATTTATAGCCAAAACTTAAATAAAGCTTATTTCTTTAAAAAGGTATTAGAATGAAAATTTAAAAATTCCATCTTGATATAGTGATTACTTAAATGTATAATAATAATGACGATGAAGAAAAAGAGATAGAAGCAATAAAATTGATAGATAGAGCCGAAACATTTGCTGATAAGGGAAACGGTGATGAGGCTATAAAAATATATGAAAAAGCGGCTCAAATTTATCTAGATTTAGGCAGTTATATTAAATTAGATGAATTATTTATCCGGATCACGCAAATCATATTGCAATTTAAAAATAATATTCAAGCTGTTTATCGATTGAAATCCATTATTAGAAAAACAGAAGAACTCAAATTATATGAAATTTCAGCAAAACTTTTAATTCAACTGGGAAATATATCTTATAGAATGAATGATTGGGAAACCGCTGGTGAAAGTTGGAGTAAGGCATCAGATTATTTATATGAAACAGATCCTGATGAATACCGAAATTTAGCCTCAATTTTATTATTAAAAGCAGGGCAATCATTTGAAAAGGCTCACCAAACAAAAGATCTTGGTAAACACTTAATCTTAAGAGCGGTAATGAAAATAAATAAGTTTGAAGAACTCTATCAAGAAGAAGAGAAAAGAGCTCTTTTATTATTAAACAATAATGAATTAGAAGCCGCTTCTGAGAAATTCTATGTAATCTCATCCTACTTCCGAAAAGCTCTTGATAATTTAGGAGACTTATTAGACGACGCGGAATCTAAGGAGACAATGCTCAATGCAAAAGCACGATTTATCCACTTTATTGCTGAATATCAGGTAATTTCTTCAATCTGTTTAAGTATTAACAATAATCCTGACTTTAAAGAAAAAATCGAAAACCTTGGATTTGATTCCATTCAATTATTCGAGCAATCAATATCATTACTTAAGGAATATCTTCTTCCTATAAAAAAGGACTTTGATAGAGAAATTGTATTAAGAATAACATTTGATACAATGTTACTTGCCATTATACAGAGGATCCTTAATACTGAGAAGATTAAACCTAAAACTTTTCTCTTAAGTGGTATAGAAAAAAATAAGGCATTGATAAAAGTAATAAAGGAAAGCCCATATTTTACCATTACCGAAAAAATAAGTAAGATTGGGTTAACTGAAGCACTTCAAGATCTTCTAAAAGTTAATTTAGGTCATTTTGAGAAGATCAAGAATACCCTTATTAATTCTATGTTAACTCAATAGCATAAAAATTCAATAAAGAGGTAACTAAATCCTTTGAGAAATCACATATTAAAAAGAGGAATAAAGATTAAAAATTAACAATAAGTTGGTTATACTTTATCTTGCTGATTTTTCTTACACCATGTTGACCTGAACAATAATCACATTCAATCAAATTTGCCTCTTCGAGCTTTTTAATTTGTGCCGAAATGTTTGCTTCAGTCATATCAAGCTTTTTTGCAATATTAGAAACATCCATTCCATTATTTTCTGTTTGTATTTGATGAAGGATATCACGCCTCGTTTTTGATGAGAGTGCTTTTACGATCAATTCAATAACATTATCCAGATCAATTACAATATTTTCATCTTTGATATCATTTTTCAATCGAATTTCAATTGATGATCGAATTTCTGAGTTTGATAAATTTGATTCGCTTATTTCCATAGATAAAATTCAACCCTTACTAAGAATTTTAACTCATTTTTTACTATTGGGTACATAAAAACAAAATATATTCATACTTTTAAGTGTGATCTAATAATCATTTGTAATCAATTTCTTACATTAAATAACACTTGAATACGATTGAAATGTCTAATTAAGTAAACCCATAAAATGGAGTTCTTGGTTTTTTTTTTTTAATCAATAACCTAATCATAAAATGTGCTGATATTAGTTGAGATACAAGATTTTATGTAATTAATTTTCAAAATTAAATTCTATTCGATATTATTATTTAGTTAAAACTTTATTTATATGATTATGTAAGTTTTAAAGCGAAAATAGAAATTATATGATTGTATAATTTTTGAAGTATTAGTATTTTTAATAATATTCTTTTTCTTAAATTTAGATAACTATCACATCTTATAGTAATTTTCTTATATTAATTTGCTATATTGGGATTAAATTGTATCAAATAAAAAACATAGATAAATGATAATCAAAAACTTTCAAAAAAAAAAGGCAATTTACTACAAAAGATTAATATAGTTACATTGATTACAATACATTACAAAGAATACAATAAATTTATTTGGAGATTATAACTTTTGAGTCAAAAAAAGGAATCAAAAAGTAATCAGAAGATAATAACAATTCGAATAGATAGTGAATTGAATGATCATCTGGATTATATGAGAAATAGGCTAGGAGTATCTAAAGCAGACTTAATTCGTAATTATTTAGAATTATCAAAATACGTCTTGAAACAAAAGTCTTCTATTAAATCATTAAATAATCGAGACTTCATTATAATAAAACGTAGTTACTTAAGGAAAATCATAACAAAACTTAATGAGGAGGAACAAATTAAACTTGGAGATAAATTAGCTCGTTTTATTAATGATATTGGAAGAATTAATGGGAAAGAAGATGACATTGAATATAAGTTAAATTTATGTGATAGTTTAGGATTTTTTCCCTTTTTTAGTGACAAGGAAAATTCCATTTTAATAACAAAAAAGTTTGGACCCCAACGATTTGTTGAGGCTTTCACTTACAGATTGTTTAAAAAAAAAGAATTTAATCCGCGATTTATTGAAGAAGAACTTAAAGGAAGTAAAAGTCTGCGGGATCAATATAATAAGGAGATACAGCCCGAAAATAAAACATCTTCCCATTATTCCTACAAATTCGCAAATATAAAATGAAAGTTTATATTTTATCAATCAATTCTTTCAAACCAAGTATCGGAATGATTATTTTACTAGGTCTATAGAGAAGTTCATAATCTAACTCATGTAAAGCTCTTTCGATGGTGAAATAGTTAATCAATGTAAAATTAATTTTTAAACTTTTATCAAAAATTTTATTCATCATTTGGCGCTCCCACATATTTAAGATATATAATAGCGTTTCTAAGGTCTTATCTTTCTGAGATATTTTAGCTGCTTTTCTGAAAAATAAACTAAAAAGAAATTCCTCGGGAACTCTATATTCGTCTTTTTCAATTATTTTCTTTTCAATAAAATTGAGTAATGTATAAAACTTAATATAACTTAGTGAGCGCAAAAACGAAGCTAAATCTTTCTCTATCGGAAATTTTTGGGTTTTTTCTTCCAATAACAATTGTGGATCTCCCTCAAAGTCAATGAACCAAAATTTATAGTCATTATCAATCTTACTAAATAAAATTTTTTGCATATGAAGGTCTTGGTGAACCGGTTGGATTTTTATGTGATCAGATATAAATTCTGAACGGTATTTCTCTATGATATCTTGAATATCTATTATGATAGCCCTTATTTTAGGTGATGAATAAAACATAGTCCCTCCCTTTCTCTTCATATTCTCCTGTATTTTTAAAACCATCGTGATTAGTTTCTGATTATATGTATTTAAATATTCTTGACTATTGACAACTAGTTTAGAATACTGGGAGATTTCTGGAAGAATTAATGCTTTATGTAAATTTTTAATCTCGAGTCCTATTTTTTTTGAGACAATCAAACTCTCCCTACAACAATTTTTAATAATATCGAGAATTTCATCATCATTATGGAGATATGAATAATCTGCATTCACATCCTTAATCACATCATTTACCATGAAATTAACTTCATTCCAATAAATATCACCAAGATTTCCTTCATTTTCTATATTTTGGAGTATTCCTATTACCTCATTATCGTAGAATCTAATTGTCCCATAGATTTTTGGTGAATTGGGGAAATTATTTTTGACAAGAACATATAAAGATTTTGTTTCTAATCCCTGGGAATAGTTTTTATATGATTTTAATACAAAAGAATAAGCTTGTGCATTAGGTGTTTTTTTATTAAAAATATTAATACGAAAGAGTAAATTAGTAGCATTTGCCCCCCCAACTTGCTGCAGTGAAAATTCATATCTATCAGGATACAGTCCCGCTTCTATTAAGGTTTGCACTTTCCTCATATTTATCTCATCTTCAAATTGTTCGGTAAAGAGCGTTAAACGTAATGAATGGAGCGGAAAATTTTCAGATAGCTTTTTATCAAAAAGAATTTTCCTCCAAAAGAAAGCGCAGTATTCTGCTTCGATAAGGTTGAGTGTAATTACTCTTTCTTCCTTCTCATCATGAAAATATATTGCTAGCATCTTGCTAAATGTATTTTCTGTTAACTTAACTATATTCTCACTTACTTTCTCCCTCTTCTCAAGAATATCATCTATTTTTTCATAGTAAATCAGCGGTAAAAAATAATTCTTCACAAATGTTTGAGTTTTTATCTCAATTACAAGTAAAACAATGTGATCTGAAATTAATTCATAATATTTTATAGAAACATCAAAGATTAAACTTGATAGTGTGGTTTTATTTCCAAACCAACCTCGGGATAATAACCATCCCTTAAATTCATTTGAATTGAATACTTGTTGTAATAAGTTCTTATCAATGAGGTTTTTCATATTAATCAAAATTAAAAGTATTTTATATTAATAATTTGAAATTTTATTCAAATGTTATATATATCTAACTCAATTTAATCAAAGATATAGAATAAAGCTTTCTTAATAATCTTGATATTTTACCAATGATCAAGATTTAATTTATTTATCTTTAATTTAATGGATTTTTGTATGTCTTTAGGATTAAAATCTCCCGTATCAGAGTTTAAGAAGCTATATATTATTTCATTTAATAATTCAAACGATGCAGACACATTAATATCCTCTTTTACCGATATTTCTATATACGCAGCAAGCTTTAATTGCTCAGAAATCTTTTTAGCTTCTTCAAACTTCACAACTCGTTTGCTTTTTATATCAATTTTATTTCCTAATAAAATTATAGGAATTGATCCTAAATTCTTTCTAATTGTTTTGCACCAGAATAGTATATCATTAAAACTATCTCTGTTGGTAACATCAAACATGATAAATGCGCCTGAAGCGCCTCTAAAAAATTTTGGCCAATAATATTCAAATCTTTTTTGAGGAGCACAAACCCAGCACGCATAGGTTATTTCTTCACCGTCGGGATTTTCTTGTTCCCTAACGAAGATATCAACCCCAAGAGATTCCTCAAATATTTTTGAAAATCCATTGGTATACTTTGAGCATAAAGCAATCTTCCCAGAATCGGAAGCTCCTACTATTAAAATCTTTATTTTATAGGAACTTAAATGCTGAGCGACAAACATTTTTAGAATTTAAAAAATCTTCTATGTTGATTATATTATGATTCTTCAAATTATAACTGTTTCCTTATTTTGATATTTCAATTATCTTTATATATATTAAATCCATAATATCAACTATAAAACACTTATTTTCATTAGGTTTCCGAGTTTATGGGGATATATCAGAATGGA
>CAYUTF010000092.1:0-11900 GCA_964447495.1 uncultured archaeon | reverse complement strand
CTTGAGAAAATTTATTTCTCTCTGGTAAAAATATGTCTCCATAATAGGCCACATCAGAAGTAAAAAGTTCATTATTACTCGAGAGTAAGCAAATAGACCCAGGGGAATGTCCTGGGCAATGTATAATTTTCACTTTTAATCCACCCAAGTCAAATTCATCTTGATCTTTGAATGTTTTTATAACTGGAGCAGGAGGAATTAAAAAATTCTGATTTGCGTATATTTGAATAACTTTCTTGTTAGGAGAGTCTTGAAAATATGAAACATCATAGGATCGTGAAACTATATGGGCTTCTTCTTCGTGAACAAACACTTCTCCGAATTCTTTATTTCCTAAGATATGATCCCAGTGAGTATGGCTATTTAAAACGATTAACTCCCGGTCTGCAATTAAATCTTCAACAACTGGTTTGAGAGGAGAAAGCCCACAACCGGTATCAAGGAGAAGAGCAGAATGGTCTCCTAAGATCAAATACATATTCAAAGGATCATTTGTATAAACAGGATGAACAAGAGAGATATTTTCTTTAATCACATATAGATATTCTTTAAGTTTTGAAATTTCGAAGTGTTGAGTGCTATTCGCCATAAATTAAAGTATGCAATAATAAAATTTAATACTAATTAAAAATCGGGCTATGAAATCTTTTTATATAAAAAAGTCAGATTTTATATATTATGTCTTCAGAATTTATTAAAAAGTATTCACTTACTTTCTATTTTTTATTAACTTATCTGATAATGATTGTAACTGTTATTCTTAGATTATTTTGGGGTTTAGATTTCATAATTTATTGGTTTTTTTCAGTTTGGAATCCAACAATAGCCGCTTTGATTACTTCTTGGTTAATTGGAGGTTGGACAGAAGTAAAAATCCTCTTAAAGGGATTTCTAAAATGGAAAGTAGGTTATAAATGGTACTTAGCCGCATTTCTGTTAATGATTGCTCCGCTTATTTTTTCGGGGATTTATCTTTTACTTGGAGGAAGCGCGCCAGGACCAGTAACTGGATTAACTTTTCCTTTGTTTCTATTTTACTTGTTAACTACTCTATTATCCGGTCCTTTAAGCGAGGAAGCAGGATGGAGAGGGTTTGCTTTACCAAGACTTGAATCAAAATTTAGTGCCTTAACTTCAAGCTTGGTTTTAGGATTGATATGGGGTTGTTGGCATATCCCGTTATATTTTGTTGAAACCCGTATACCTTTTTACATATTTATTTTCCTAAATCTTGTAATTTCAATTTTAATAACATGGGGGTATAATAATACTAAAGGAAGTTTGATAATCGCCGTATTATTTCATTTCTGCTTTAACTTTAATGGAGCTTTTATTACTGGATATTTAGGATTATTACCTCAAATGGTTTTCTATATTGGTGGTGGAATAATGATTGGGATTTATTTAATCATTGTTATTATCTATGCTGGTCCTAAAAAGCTTTCTCGAAAATCTGATTCAGAGATGCCTTTTAAAGTCCTAAATTAGACAGAGAAAAATTTTATAATGATTTTATAAACAATAAGTAAATAATATTAAGTATCATATTATATATCAATCTAAAATAATAAACTAGATGGAAAAAAGATGAATTCCACGGATGCTATAGTATATCTTAGTTTGGGAGTCTCCATAGCAGTCCTTTTTTTTGTAATTTGGGATCATATTAAAGATGATAGAATTTTAGCACGTGAAGTACAAGATTTTTATAGTGATATAGAGTTGCTAATCTTTACTAACCTCCAGGTGAAATATTATGAAATACTTCAAACAAAGGAAACTCAAATAGAGGAATTGCAGTTGAAGGATCTAATAAAAAATAAAAATCGAGATGTAATTCAAAAGAATTATCTAGACGCTAAAATTAATCAATATTTTAAGTTGTATGCTCAATATCTTGGATTGACCCATAATAAAGAAAAGAATTTATTACTAAATGGTACTATTTATGTTTTAAAAACAGATGGCACTTTATTAAAAAGAAATATTGAATTTAATACAGAAGAAGAAATTATAACCACATATACAAATATAGACCCCCAGCAAATAAAAGAATTAGCAATATATCTTAACAGTCTACGATTTTACTGGAAAAAAAAGTATTATAAATTTATCTTTCGTCCTCAACTAAAGCAAGAAATAGTATTTGATAATTTACTTGGATATAAAGCACCAATACTTCAAAAAAGAAAAAGAAAATTTCTAAAAAAATTGAATTAAAGATATAAAGTGCTATATCTCATAGAATCTAATTGAAAAAGGGATTAGTTCTTATCTCCTGTTTTATTGAAATTAAAAATTTTTATTCTTTTACAATTATTTTAATTCTAACTCGTATCTAAACCAAATGGTCAAAATGGCTTTTGACTATTTTGTAATAAGAAAGTGAAAATTATTTATATGAATTCGAATAATTATTCATTAAATTAAATTTAGGTAATAAAAATGAATAAAAAATTCTTCCTAACTCTTGGTATTTTTATCTTATTTATAATGATCTTCAGCTCATCTATAGTTGCTTGGCAATCAAATGTAGGAATTGAAAAAGCAGATACTTCATTTTATGGTCTAGCTTCTCAAGATTATTTTGGTCAATCCTTAATAGGAGTAGGGGATCTAAATGGAGATACTATATCCGATTTTTGTATTAGTGCGTCGAGAAGTGATGTAAATTCTCAGAACGCAGGTCAAACATACATATTTTTTGGAAGAACATCAAATTGGCCAGAAATCTTTGATCTTGCTAATGCTAATGCTACATTTATCGGGGAATTAAGTGGAGATGAATCCGGACATGCACTTGGTGGAGGAGGTGATGTTAATGGGGATGGGTTTGACGATCTTCTCATTTCAGCCCCCTTGAATGATGAAACTGGAGAAACTGATGGTCAGATCTATTTAATTTTAGGTAAAGCTTCAGGATGGGGACTAAATACAAGCCTAGCTAATGCTGATGCCTCTTTCTTGGGAGAAATAATGAGTGATAGAGCAGGAAATTCCATCGACATTATCAAGGATGTAAATGGAGATAATTATGATGATATCTTGATAGGAGATAAGTGGAATGATGAATATGCAAGCAACGCAGGGAAAATATATCTAATTTTTGGAAGAGAATCTGATTGGGAAATGGATATCAGTCTTTCAAATTGTAATGCTTCTTTTACAGGAGTAAAAGAGTCTGATCATGCAGGCTTTTCAATATCTGGATTGGGGGATGTAAATGGAGATAATTTTGGTGACTTTTTAATAGGCGCATATCTAAATGACGAATTAGGAACTAGTGCTGGCCAGTCTTATTTGATCTTTGGTAAAGAATTGGGATGGAATACTGATGTGAATCTTACAAATGCAGATGTGACTTTCAATGGGGAAAAGGAATATGATCTATCTGGTAGTGCTGTTTCCGGAGTAGGCGATATAAACGGTGATGGTTATAATGACTTCATGATAGGTGCTCCTGGCAACGATGAATCTGAAAGTAGTGCTGGACAGGCTTATATCATTTTTGGTAAAGAGACATGGAATTCAGTATACAACTTATCAGATGCAGATGCTTCTTTCCATGGTGAAAATCATAATGATCTTTTGGGTAATTACTTAACTGGAGCATATGATATAAATAATGATACTTATAATGATATTCTTCTTGGTGCAATAGGATATATAAGTGGAGGTTCCCGTGGAAAAACATACTTAATATTTGGAAAAGACTCTAGTTGGAATATGGATACTCCCATTCAAAATGCAGATGCTTCATTTATCGGAGAGAAAAATGGCGACACCTCATCGAGTTCATTAGCAGGAATTGGTGATGTTAATGGGGATGATTATGATGATTTTCTTATAGGAGCCCATCAATATAGTTATTCAGAACCTCTTGCAGGGAAAGCTTATCTGTTTTTTGGAGCAGAAAAAAGAGTTTTTATTACTCCAACCCCTCAATCTATTCCGGGGTATGCTAACTTGATAGTTATTATTACGAGTGTGATAGCAATCATTTCTGTCGCTTTCGCAAATAAAAAGGAGTTTAAATAGAAGATTCAAAATCACTTTTAATACTCTTTTTTTTTTTTGTTTTTAATATAAGTATCTAAATTCGGACTCCAACAGATATAAATAGAAATCAAATGCAATGTTATTCATGAATTTATCTGAAGTATTAAAAAAGTTTTCACTTAGTTCCTTCTTTGTTTTGAGCTATTTGTTAATGATTATACCAATCATTATCTATATCTTTGGAATTCTTCCCGAAATCATGCTTATAATAATGATTTGGAGTCCAACAATTTCAGCAATTATCATCTCTGGATTAATTGGAGGGTGGCAAGAGCTTAAGAAATTATTAAAAAGGTTTTTGATATGGAAGGTAGGAATCTCATGGTATTTTGCTGGATTTCTATTGATGATAGGTCCTTTAATATTTGCAGCCATTTATCTTCTTATTGGAGGTTCAACACCCGGACCTGTAGTAGGTTTGACTATTCCAATAATCTTGAGTGAGCTATTTCTTACTCTATTTAGGGGTCCTCTTAGTGAAGAAGCTGGATGGCGTGGTTTTGCACTCCCAAGATTACAAACAAGATTCAATGCGTTGACTGCTAGTATATTTCTGGGGATAATATGGGCTTGTTGGCATATCCCACTATATTTTATAGAGCCTCGAATCCCATTTTATATTTTTATCTTTCTTGTAGTTGTAATCTCTATTTTAATGACTTGGGGATATAACAATACAAAAGGAAGTTTAATCATTACTATAATTTTCCATTTTAGCTTCAACTTCAATGGCACGTTTATTACAGGGTTATTCGGATTACTTCCTCAAATGGTATTTTACATCGGTGGGGGGGTGATGATTGGTATTTATTTAATCATTGTTATCATCTATGCTGGTCCTAAAAAACTATCACGAAAACTGGATGCTGAGATGCCTTATAGTATATCAAATTAAATTTTTTAACTTCTTAATTTTTTTTTATTTCCTTTTTCAAATCAGATATAAGAAGTTATTTTTAAGGTATTATAATTCAATAGAATGAAAACATTTATTCTTTTAAAGTAGTTTTAATTATATTTTGTATCTGAAATTTGTTTTGATTTGATGGTTAGTATGGATTTTGAGTTAACAGAAAAGCAAAAAATGATACGAAAACTTACTCGTGAATTTGCCGAAGAATATATTACTCCAGTAGCAGAAGAATCTGATCGCAAACAAGAATTGAATCCTACTGTTATGGAGAAAATGAAAGAATTAAACTATTTTGGAACATGTATTCCAGAAGAGTATGGGGGAGCAGGATTGCATAACGATACTATTGCGTTTACCATAATTACAGAGGAGATTGGAAGGGTAGATGCTTCTTGGGCTATAACAACAGGCGTTCATTGTTCTGTCTGTGCTTATCCTATTTATAAATACGGAACGGAGAAGCAAAAGAAAAGATTCCTTATTCCATTAGCAAAAGGCGAAAAGATTGGAGCTTTTTGCTTAACTGAAGCCAATGCTGGTTCAGATGCTGGAGGTGTACAATTGACTGCAGAAAAAGATGGAGATGAATATATACTTAATGGAAGCAAGATATTTGCAACTAATGGCGGAATTGCAAGTACTATGCTAGTTGTTGGTAAAACAGGTCAACAAGGAAAGAGAAAAGAATTAACCGTGTT
The DNA here is from genome assembly GCA_964447495.1 of uncultured archaeon. Lineage (GTDB taxonomy): Archaea > Asgardarchaeota > Lokiarchaeia > Sigyniarchaeales > SOKP01 > SOKP01. The sequence continues at coordinate 6,230 of CAYUTF010000092.1, read as the reverse complement.
TATTGTTGATAGAGATACGCCCGGTTACTCCGTTGGAGTAAAAGAGGATAAATTAGGAGTGCGTGCTTCTAATACTTCAGAATTGGTATTTGATAATGTTGCTGTTCCTGAGGAAAATATTTTAGGAGGACTCGGAAATGGATTTAAACTAGGATTACGAATTCTGGATTATGGAAGAATAACGATAGCTGCTCAATGCCTTGGGTTAGCTCAGGCTTGTTTAGAGGCGTCTATAAAATATGCAAATGAACGAGAACAATTTGGTACTAAAATTGCGCGATTTCAAGGAATTCAATGGAAAATTGCGGACATGACCACAGCTGTAGAATCTTCTAGATTATTAGTATATCAAGCAGCATGGATGTGTGACAAAAAAATGGATTATGGATTGTCCGCTTCAATGGCTAAACTTGTTGCATCAGAAGCAGCAATGTATGGCGCTCATCAAGCTGTACAGATTCATGGGGGCTATGGGTTAATGAAATCATACCCTGTCGAACGATATTTTCGAGACGCTAAGGTGGCAGAAATTTATGAGGGTACAAGTGAAATTCAAAGAATGGTAATAGCTAATCATATGCTAAGAAAAAAATAATTAAACTATCTTGATTTAATTCCTTAATTTTTTCTTTTGGAAATTTTTGTATAATTATTTAAAATAAAAAATTATATTGTTTAAAAGTGTTTCAATATTTTATAGTAGTAAAAAATTTCTCCTAAGTGTTAATTGTGAAAATTTTTGTGTGTATAAAGCAAGTTCCAGGCGTATCCGAAGTAAAAATTGACCCGAAAACAAACACTCTAGTACGGGAAGGTATACCTTCAATAATAAATCCTCATGATAAACATGCAATCGAATTGGGTATTTCAATAAGACAAAAGTACAGCGGAGAAGTGATAGCTCTTAGCATGGGCCCTCCTCAAGCAGAAACAGCATTAAGAGAAGCTTTAGCTATGGGTGCTGACAAAGCTTACTTACTCACTGATAGAGCATTTGCAGGAGCCGATACATTAGCTACGTCTCATACATTAGCTTTAGGAATCAAGAAACTATTAAGAGATTTAAAAAAGAATGAGGATTATATTGTGATTTGCGGAACACAAGCTATTGATGGAGATACTGCTCAAGTTGGTCCCGAGTTAGCAGAAGAATTAAATATTCCTCAAATAACCTATGTATTAAAATTTGAATTAAAGGAAAATAATAAGATACTCGTCGAACGTGCATTTAGGTCAGATGAGGTAGTTATAATAGAAACAAAATTACCCGCATTAATTTCAGTACTTAAAGAATTGAATATGCCAAGAAATCCAGGAGTTAAAGGTATAGTTAATGCGTATTCTAAAAAACAGGTAATTTCATTGTCTGCAGAAGATCTCGGAGCAGATAAATCTGAGATCGGATTAAACGGAAGTCAAACTGAAGTATGGCGCATTTTTGTACCTCAACGTAAAGGCAAACACATTAAGCTTGAAGGAACAATAGAAGAAATGTCTCAAGAGTTGTGCAATAATCTTCGAGAAGATAAAATTATATGAGAGGGAGAATAAAATGAGCATTATTATTGATGATGAATTATGTACAGGCTGTGCTAGTTGTGTTGCAAATTGTCCATTTGGAGGAATTGAAATAATCGATAATATTGCAGTTATTACTGAAGAGTGTACATTGTGTGGTGCATGTATAGATGCTTGTCCTGTGGAGGCTATAACTTTAGAACGAGAAGAATATATTGATAAGGTTGATAAAACACAATATAAGGGAGTCTGGGTGATTGCTGAACATTATAAAGGGGTAATTCATAAAGTTGCATATCAACTCTTAGGGAGAGGGAGAGAACTTGCGAATAAACTAAAAGTTAATTTAGTCCTTGTTTTGTTAGGTGATAGATTTGATAATCTCTTAAAGGATTTTGCTGAATATGGTGCAGATGAGGTTATTTATATTAAATCATCGTTATTGAAAAATTATTATTCGGATTTGTATGTTAGCATGTTAGCGGAATTAATACAAGAACGAAAACCAGAGATAATCCTAATAGGAGCTACTCCGACTGGGAGAGATTTTGCACCGCGAATTGCTAAAAAGCTTAATGCAGGACTAACCGCAGATTGTACAGGATTAGAGATTGAAGAAGAAACAGGTAATTTGTTACAAACTCGCCCTACATTTGGGGGTAATATTATGGCCACTATAAGAACGCCCACAAGTAGACCTCAAATGGCGACTGTTAGGCCGGGAATATTTAAAGCCGTTAAGGTATCAAAAAAAGACATTAAAGTTACTAAAATCGTAAAGGATTTTGAGGAGAAAGATTCCGTAACTAAAATCGTTAAAATTATTGATAAGCAAAAAAAGAAAGCAAACCTTGAAGATGCTGAAATTATAGTTTCAGGAGGCAGAGGAGTTGGCTCAAAAGAAAAATTTAAAATCGTTGAGGAGTTAGCAAATGTATTAGGGGCAGAATTAGGAGGATCAAGAGTAACTATAGAATTAAATTGGTTAGATCAGGACCACCAAGTAGGTCAAACAGGAAAAACTGTTGCCCCAAAACTATATATTGCATGTGGAATTTCTGGAGCGATTCAACATTTAGTTGGAATGGAAAACTCAGAAATAATCGTCGCAATTAATAAAGATCCAAATGCTCCTATATTTAATGTTGCTCATTATGGTATAGTGGGTGATCTTCATCAGGTAATTCCTGTACTTATTGAGGAAATTAAAAAAATGAAACAAGAAGAATAATTACTGTTAAGTGTTTATTTCTCTATTATTAACCCAATACCTAGAAAAACATCTTATAATAACTTATTTCATAAATTGGGCAGTTTTTCTTAAATGAATTAAAAATTAAATGTATTAACAAACTTTTAAAAAAAAAAGGAAAAAGTAATGGAATGTATTGGAATTTAAGTCCAAACAATTCGTGGAGGAATAAATTATGGGCTAAAAACAAACATTCCACTACAAAAAAGAAAATCGAAATTTTCTAATCTATAATATGTTCATCCCACTATAAAAATGTTTCGTCAATTTAATAAACGTTGGATTTGAATAATCTATAAAATAGAATGATAGAAAGCAATTGATTTAGCATCTTTTTTTATTATAGGTAATAATCAATAATTAGAAAATAAAAGCTAAGTTGGCTCATAATTTTAATTAAAAGTAAAATTTTTTCTCACAATTCATGGGACATAATGCAATTTTGTTGAAATATATCATCCCAAATTTTGAATAAATTTTGAATAGAAATGTTACAAATCAAAATAAAGTGACAAATTATTAAGATCTTAATAAGGAATGATCCTTGATTTAATGAGACTTGAAACAATTTCCAGTGGATTTTAAAACGTATCTAACAAATAATATTAAAAAGAAGGAGATATCGAAGATTATGAATAAGAATTTTAAGTAATTGAATATAAAGTAAATCTATTTAGGATTTAAAATATATATGTTTTAATAACAAAGACATATCACTGATTTTTAAATTCCTTTAAAATCATATTTACAGCATTTCGAGCTCCAAAAGCTGTGCCAGCAACTCCTCCCCCAGATTCACTGTAGGCTCCAATATACCACAAATTGTTAATTGGAGTCCGGTGTGAGGGTCCTATTTGCCCAATAATAGGTGCTAATCCTCCAAAACTATGGCGAACAACATTTATTCGGGATGTAAAATCATCAGGAGTGAGAACTACTTTTGTTTGTATATGCGCTCTCAACCCAGGTATATACTTTTCAGCTTCGATTAATAGTTTTTCAGCGTATTCTTCTTTCCTTTGTGTCCAATCTCCTTCATTTAACTTATGAGGCGCAATTGTATATACTGTTACTGCATGTTTACCAGGAGGAGCCATTTCAGGTGAATGCATAGACGGGATATAAATTAAAAATCCATCCTTTCCTTCATGATATCTCCCTGAAATACATGTGTCTATTCCCCCTTCTATATCATAAGTTCCATAATAATAGCATAATGCTTTCCTTTGGTATGGAGAAGGATCAAAATCTATTCCTATGTTTACAAAAAATACGGATTCCATATATTGCAATTTTTCAATTAGCGATATTAATTCTGAAGGCAAATATTCACGACCTATAAGATTAAAGAACGTATTTAAAACACCACCACTGGTAATAACTAAATCTGCATCTATAATCTCATTATTTTCAAGCATTATACCTTTTGCTTTATTGTTTTCGATAATAATTTTAATTATTTTGCTACGTGTATGAATTTCTCCTCCATTAGATATAGTGAAATCAGCTAAAGCTTTAACTAATGTCTCGCATCCATTTTTAATGTAATGATATGTAGGCAATTTGCCATATTTAGCGGTTATTGGAATGCGTTTGTCAAAAGCCGTTTCTACATTAAAGAGGGGAACACCTAAGCCAAAAAATTGACTGGGCCTGACTACCATATCTGCTAAGATTCCTAAATATATAGCTTTTAATTTTTGTTCTTTAAAAAAGTAATCTGTTATTTGGCCAGCATTCCAATCTTTAAATTTTTTCACTTTCATAAATTTGAATAGCATCTTTAATTTTAATGTATTAGCTTTTAAACCTTTAGCAAAGGGTAACTGATTTCCCAAATACATAATAGCCATCATGTGATCATAGAATTTATAATACTTATCGAGTCCCTCGCTTTCTGATGGAAATAGTTTTTTAAAATACTCTCGTCTCCAATACGGTCCTTTATAATCTTCTGGCTTCCATATTTGAAAATCTGGAAATGATTGGCCTCTATCATCATTGATTATATCAATTTTATTTGTCAATCCTAATTCAACAAGAATTTTTCCAAACTTTTCATGCGGTGCAAAACCTTCTAATAATAAAGGCCCAATGTCCCAAGAATATTGATCTTTATGGAGTGTGGCTGTAACTCCCCCAATTTCTTCAAATTGCTCAAATACCTTTACTTCATGTCCTTCCTTTACTAAATATGCTGCTGCGGTAAGCCCTGCTAAACCAGATCCAATAATTGCAATTTTCATTTTTACTTTTTCCTTCGAAGTTATAATTCACTAAAATATAGTTCTAATAAAAGTTTTTTTACTAAGAAAGTAGCAAAATATGGTTATGTAATTTTTAAGATTAGCTTTCATTATATATAAGCGTTCTCTTTAAAATTCCAAATGTTTATTATCAGAATTTAAGTTTCTTAAATCAACTCTGATGGGATACCCTTCCCATTATACTACATAACGAAAAATATAATTAAATTATGGAAATTAATAAGAAATATATATTATTAAAAAGAATATTTCCTAGAAAGATTCCTTATGACAATCCAGAGTTATAATTTACTCAATGTAGGCGTTGGTGGTCAAGGAGTAATTTTATCTATTCAAATTCTTTCTTGGGCGGCTATGAAAGAAGGATATCAGGTTAGAACTGCAGAAACTCATGGAATGGCTCAGAGAGGAGGAAGTGTTGCATCCTATTTACGGTTTGGAAGTAAAATTGAAGGTCCACTAATTCCTCGAGGTAAAGCAGATGTGCTTTTAGCGTTTGAAGCAAGTGAAGCTGTAAGAAATTTCAATTATGCTGGACCCCAAACTCACTTTTTGATTAACAATAAAATAATAATTCCACCAATGATTCATCAACAAGGATTAGAATATCCTACTATGAATCAAATTCACAAATTTTTAAGTGCCGTTTCTAAAAATATCCATTTTATCCCTGCAGATAATCTTGCTTTAAAAGCAGGAAATCAAAGAGCTATGAATGTAGTTATGTTAGGAGTTCTTGTAGGGATGAACCAGATTCCTATCAAAAGGGAAATTATTTTTGATTCTATAATGAACTTTATTCCCAAAAAAACCCGGGATATTAATAAAGTCGCATTTGATTTAGGCATAGAGAAAGGAGAATTAATTAGAGGTGAAGCAAATGATTAAACCTAAGTATGCTGAAGAATTGCCCGGAGAAAAGGCAATTTTGTTAGGAAATGAAGCCCTTGCTAGAGGAATTCTTGAAGCCGGCGTGGAAATTGCTGCAGGATATCCAGGGACACCTTCGTCTGAGATTTTAACTACGTTGGCTGAAATGGCCCGATTCCACCCTCACCTTAAATTGGAATGGAGTATAAACGAAAAAGTGGGCTTTGAGGTAGCATATGGAGGTTCAATGGCTAATGTTCGGTCTGTAGCGTGTATGAAACATGTTGGTGTGAATGTAGCATCTGATGCTTTTATGACTGCTT
>CAYUTF010000091.1:10898-12310 GCA_964447495.1 uncultured archaeon | reverse complement strand
CCCTACCCACCAATAACCACCTTGACATACCCCTGCCCACAGGGGTGAGGCTTTGCCTACCTTGTCCTACCTGTAGGAGGCTATTCAACTCGCCAAGGGAAAAACGCGCCGATGGGGGATCCCCTAGACGATACCCATATAGAGGGATAGACCATATAGGGGATATAGATATACCCTTCTCTAGAGAGATATATTAGTTTATTCTTGACAGGGTTTTTACTTGACTCGCGTATTTCGCCCTATTCCCTACCCCCTCTATTCCACTACTTAATATTCGGACTATGTGGTTTATTCTTGACGTCCCCCTCGATACCCCTCCCCTTGCAATGCCCTGCTCAAATAAAGATGCGATTCATTTGGTTTATTCTTGACAATGGAAATATACCCTGCCTCATGGGTTTGCCACACCATATCGCACTTATCCTATCTGGGGGGTATGCACTATCAATGCTCAATTATGTATTACATTCTTTGGGGGGATGATGCCTGTTAAGGTGCATTTCGCCCTTTATTTATAGGGGGTATATGATGTGCCTACCCTGCCAAAGGGCCTGTCCCTATTGCTCCAAATGATGCTACAGGCTAATACTCGTAACCCTATTTCGCCCTTTATCCATAGGGGGTATAGGAGATACGTATACCCACCATACTACTATGGATATTGACTCAAAGTCAGATTGGTTGATTCTAATCAATCGTTATATCGCCCTTTATCCATAGGGGGTATATGATGATCGTGATCTCATTCTGCCCTTTATCCATAGGGGGTATATGAAGATTTTTTATGTGCCCCCCACCTCTTGTGGGATCATGCCTTGTCAAGGCTTTCTGCATGGGCACTCAAACATGGAATCTAGGAATCATAGGTCTAGGCCAATATCCATAGGGGGCATAGCGTGGGCCTACTGGTCGCTACGGTCAGGTCAGGCTTATATACCCCAATAGAATTAGGGGCTGTGGCGCATTGGCTTTGGTTAGGTTTAACCTTTAGGTACGGTATTTGGCTGCGGTGGGCCACCCTACAGTTTCGCTGGGAGGGGGTGATGGGAGGCGTACAGTCTGAGGGGGGTATGCAGTCTAAATTGGTTAAGTGGTGGTAGTGGTGGTGTAGGGTAGGAGGGTGATAATAGGACGGATAGTTATAGGTAGTTATGGGGGGAGATGGGGGGAGAGGTTGATAATGGGGGAGATGGGGGGAATGGATAGGGACGGGGGGAGGGTCTCTCTAGGCGTGTTGGGGGGAATGGTTTGGGGTATCCTAGTTATGTTAATGTTATTAGATGTTTATGTGGAGTATTTACATTTGATGATATTTAATGTATGTTATGTCGATTTAATGTTTATGTTATAAACCAAATAAAGGAGGTTATATTGGATACGAGTATTAGTGTAGACGATATTGCTCAGATTGC
>CAYUTF010000091.1:9000-10798 GCA_964447495.1 uncultured archaeon | reverse complement strand
GATATTGCTCAGATTGCCCATGAGATTAACCGTGTATATTGCAGGGTGGTTGGGGGGCAGCGGGAGGCCAGCTGGGAAGATTTGGATATTACAGAGGTTAGTCACCTTAAGGATGGTATTAAGGCTTTAGCTGAGAACCCAAGCATAACGCCTAGGGTTGCGCACAAGGTTTGGGTAGACCAGATGAAGAGTGATGGTTGGGAGTATGGGGAGGAGTTTGATGAGGACACGAAGAAGCATCCGGATGTTACGGAGTACGATAAGCTCCCTAGGTGGATGAGGATGAGGGACCAGTTAGCTGACGTTACGATTAAGACTTTGTTAGGTCTAGGGGTAGACGAGTGATGGTTGACGTAGAGATGGTTGGTTATGAGGAACCCGAGGACATACCGACGTGCGGTGGGTATTCGGTTTGGACGGATTACGGGTATGAGTTTGATTGTGAGTACGCGCCGCCGTGGAATTGTGAGGAGTGTTTAGTGAATTGGGACATAGGGGGGAAGTACGACCCCAGGTGTTCGGAGGATTATCGTAGGTATGAAGGGGAAGAGAGTGAGTAGTGATGAATCCTATTATTAGTACCGATGAGATAGCGGTTATTGTTTACGAGGCCACACGGATTTTTGGGGATGCTTTTGGGGACATCGCACGGCCTAGGGTGGAGGAGGCTTCGGAGTGGAGGCTTAAGGGAGTTAAGTTTGGGGTGGAGCGTTTCGTGAATAACCCGGACATTACTTCAAAGGAGGTGCACAGTAATTGGATGTGGGGGATGTTATTAGCGGGTTGGTATTGGGGTAGGGAGTTTGATGTGGTTAAGATGACGCACCCCGATTTAGTTGATTACGACCGGTTACCGATTCAGCAGAAGGTTCGGTATAGGTTGACGGAGGTTATAGCTAAAACTTTGTTAGGCATAGCGTAGTGGAGGAGTGATGGAATTTATTATTAGTAAGGATAAGATAGTCCATATTGTTTACGAAGCCGACCGGATATATCGCGAGGCGTTAGGCGAGAAGCCGCGATCGGTATGGGAAATTGTAACTGAGTGGGAACTGGCATTGGCTGAGGAAGGAGTTAATAACATCATAAAGAACCCGGAGTATACTTCGGAGGTAGCCCACGATGAGTGGATGGATTTCATGAAGAAATGCGGTTGGACGTACGGTTTGAAGTTGGACAAAGATAGAAAGGAGCATCCGGATATAATAGAGTATAGAATGTTGCCTCTGCGGCAGAGGGTACGGGATACGTTAGTTGACGTTTTAGTTAATACGTTGTTAGGGAGGGAGACCCGCTTCTCTAGAAGGCAGGGGTTACACTTTAATGTAGAACAGGAGTCAGTGATGAAACCAATTATCGAGATAGACGAAATCGCGCACATTGTTCACGAGGTTAATCGTATTTTTTGCGAGGCGTTGGGGGACTACTCTCAGCCTAGGTGGGAGAACGCGATGAACTGGCAGGTTAAGTCGACTAAGAGCGGTATAAGCGCCATTATGGCTAATCCAAGTCTTACGCCAGAGGAGAGTCACGAGTATTGGGTACGGGATAAGGAGAGAGACGGTTGGAAATACGGTGAGAAGAAGGATGTAGAGAAGAAAGAGCATCCGTGTATGGTGGAGTACGATAAGTTGCCGGAAGAGCAAAAGGTGAAGGGCAAGTTGTTTACGGCCATCGTAAAAGCATTGCTGTGTTTTGGGGGTGCTGATGTAGGGTAAGGGTCGCCAGGTCTATCGAGTCTTCGTAATCCAGTTAAAGTAAGTAGGATGTCTGCGTTCTAGGATTAGAACAAAGGAGT
>CAYUTF010000091.1:0-8900 GCA_964447495.1 uncultured archaeon | reverse complement strand
TCTAGGATTAGAACAAAGGAGTTATTTATGGGAAAGCTTGTGAGTAATCGTGAGGAGATAGCGCGTATTGTAGAGGAGGCCTATGATGGGTGGGTACAGGAGATGAAAGGCAGGGGGTGGAAGTACGGTAAAGTAGTGGACTTCGATAAGAAGGAGAGCCCGTATATTATTGAGTACAAGAATTTGTCTCTACAGGCACGAACTGAGTATCTAGTGTTTGCGCATTTTCTTAATGATTCAGGTCGGAGACGTAATTAGGGGCATAGTCTGGAGTCCAGACAAAGGAGTTCGCTGTGAATTTTACTATTGATTTAGACCTGGTTGTCCGTATTGCGTATGAAGCCAATAGAATCTATTGCGCAGCGTTGGGGGAGTGTCCGCAGCCATATTGGGAGCGGGCTGTTAGAGAGTCTATTACGTATTATGGAGATAAAGTTGACGCCATCGCTAAGGACAAGGGGCCAACTCTTGAAGAGGCGCATAATAACTGGGTAAGTGATAAGGTTAGGGATGGGTGGAAGTATGGTAAAGAGATAAGTGTCAAGAATAAGACTCATCCGTATATGGTGGAGTATAAGAACTTACCCCCAGCGGTAAGGGGGAGGGACGAGTTGTTTGTAGCTATCGTTAAGGTCTTATTAGGGCAGTGAAGATATTGGTTGGGGGGATTTATAGGCAGGTCGGCAGGAGTTGGGCGATGTTGATCAGGGTATCGACTCGTGCGGCGAGGTCCGTACGGTCGATTAGGAGGGCGTCTTGTTTTCGTTCCTCTAGTTCATTGAGGATTTGTTCACGTCCTAGGCCGGCGATGAGGGCGACACCTCGGAAGACGAGGGCTTGGTCGTTCACTTCGGGGATAGCCTGCATGTAGTCGTTCGCGAGTTTATCCATGAGCGGGTAGATGACGTTTTGCGAACAGTTCATCACTTCGGGGAGGATGAGGTTCACGGAGTGGCAGGTACCGCATGACTCGACGGGGAGCATAACGGTTGAGGTTTCTTCGTTTTTCCCGTGGCAGCAGCGAGCCCAAATCCGGTAGCAGCCCGGGGGGACGTCGAGCTCGACGTGGTTGATGTATTGGCCTGCGGGCGGATGGATTTTGATGCGATAGGCGCCGTGGTAGTAGCGGGTAGCGATTTCGTATCCGGAGCCGGGGGTGGGGGTTGAGAATTGGATATCGGAGTCGGTAATGATATTGATGTATTGAGAAGGTCCTTTTTCTAGGGATGTTAGGACGATCTGGTCATTTTCGAAGTCGAGGTTCACATTGACGTTGTTGAAGTATGATTTGAGGGTGTTGAAGATTTCGGCTTTGGTGTTGAAGCTGGTTGTGATGTTAAGGGTCAGGGAGGCGGTGTTGGTGGTGATGGTGATGTATCGGCCGTTTTGGTCGGGCAGCGGGTAGTTTGACAGGTCGACGGCGGAGGCCGGGGTTGCGTATCGAGACTTCAGCTGCTCGAGCAGGGGGAAGACGGAGTAGAGCGGGGTGCCGTTGCAATACTGGACGACCAGGTCGAGAAGCCAGCAGTTGGTGAGGGGCACGCAGTTGAAGTCACGAAGCCAAACGTTCAGGCGAGAAGTTCCCATAGTATATCTCCTTGGTTATGGGTTGGTGAGGGAGCATGATAGGCTTTATTCGTCCAGGGTGCAAATGTGTTTGAGGGAGTTTTCGGAAATTATCTTTGTATTTGGGACATATGGGTTGCATGGGTTTATTTTATTGTGAATTTTATTATGTATTTTTAAGGAGTTAGAGAAGTTATTAAATATTGATTAAATCTTATGTGCGTGTTACTATAATTATATTCGATTAATTCGGATAACAATCAAGGTAAGGAGGGAACCAATGCACTATTATTGTTGCGGGGATTACGTTATCATACCGAGTTGTGATGATAAATGCATAGTTGTTGCCCGGTCTAGGTGGCACGACTATTTAGAGGCTGAAATTCTGTTATCTACAGATAATTTACGTGAAGCCCTTAAGTGGGTTGATCGTGCGATGAGAATCGACCTAGGGATTGCTAGGCGGGGTTTCGTGAACGGGTATGAGGTGTGTAGGCTTTAACCCAAGAGTGTTGTTGAATATCTAAAGGATAATTGATTATCCTTTAATTACTAAGGAGGGAGGTTTGTACCATGAATGCAAACCAAGTTGAGGAAGAAGTTGTACGTCCAGAGTTAACATCAAAACAGTTAGAAGAATATAGTTCCAGGTATGAGAAGATTATGGTGGATCTAATGTTCGACGTAGGTGTCATGAACCGGGTGGGGCGGATGCTTATTGAGCGGGTTGATGGAGTGCAAGCGTACAACCAGTATACTGAGTTCACTAGTAGGCTGGATTTGGTCCTGCTTATTTTGGATGTCATCGACAGGACTGTTGAGTGGAGGACGTTAGATACATTAGACCCACTGAGTGAGAAAACGGTCGAGGATACTTTGACGGTTATTTCTGAAATAGTGAGTTGTCCGAGTAAGTCAGTCCGGAGTCTTAAGAGTAGTGTGTGGGAAGACTTCGGTAAGTTGTCGCGTCGGGAGCGAATTCGATATTTGTTTTTAGAGTTTATGGTTAAGGAAGTGTGCAAGATACCCTTCAGAATAAAAACCGAGGTAGAGATTAAGCCAGGTATTGATTTGCGTTATTTATTCAATTGGTTATTGGGTTTTCAGGAGGTGACGGCTGACATGCCAATCGAGTTTTCCCCTGGTTTGGATACTATTCTGAGGGTTCACACCCTCATAGGGTTGTTTGCTAAGCTTCTACAAGTGTCACCTTACCATAGGTACACTCCCCTTACTAAAAAGTTTGTTGTAGGTTATTCTACTGAGATATTGCGCATTTTGGATAACCCTCTTTGGAGCCTTGAGGAAAGGTATAGGAGGAGGGTTAAGGAGTTGGAAGATGATGGGTGGGTTTTAGGGAATAAAATTGACGTGGAGAGAAAAATAACCCCATGGATAACGCCGTTCGAGGAGGCCTCGTTTGCTGCGTTGCAGCGGGACCGAGTAATGTGGGTTATCGTGCTCGTAATCATCGGGTATGATGAATGTTTGTAACAGAAAATGATAAGGAGAGTGTGGTCATGAATACGGTCGTAGACGAAGACGAAGTATATGGAGCTGAGTATACAAAGGCCCAATTGGAGGAGTATAGGAGGGCTTCGGAGGGAGCTATCCTAAAGGTGTTGGATGATAAAGGGTTTATAACGGGGATATGGATGAAGCTGGCGTGCTCGCCTATTGGGAGTGCAGCGTGTGACCAGTTTATGTGCATGATTAATTGCCCCGACTTGGTTATGTTATTGTTGAAAATCATCGAAAAGACGGTGGAGTGGGAAGAATTGGGGCCGCTTGAGTTGGGGTGTGAGGAGAGAGTGAGAGACACCCTAGAGATGATTTCCGAAATGCTGAGTAATCCGGGGAAGTCAGTTCGGGAGTTGGATAGCCGGGAGTTAGGTACTTTTTCGGAGTGGCCGCAGAAGGTGCAGGTAAAATACCTGTTTTTGGAATTGCTAATTAAGAAAAGATTTGACTTACCTCGTAAGTCAGTAGGCAGGAGTTCCATTGTGTTGAGTCGGAAGGCGTGCGATTTAATGGGCCGAATGAAGGGCATTATGATTGTTCAGAAAATAGCCCCTTTACATGGAGTTCAGGGGCTAGACGTCTTATTGAGGATACATACTATTATGGGCCTTATGGCCAGGGTACTCAATACCAATCCTACTTATATGTACACTCCCCTGCTCCATAGGTTTGTTATAGGATACGCGGTGGACATTTTGCGTATTCTAACGAGTTTGGACCTTTCTGTAGAGCAGAGGCATAACCGCAGAGCTGAAGAATTTTTGGATGCCGGGTGGAGGTCAGGGGAAGTTCTTGATATAGACAACAAGATTACGCACATCGTTAATCCCTTCTCTGAGATATCGCGGAAGACTCAGCAGCGAGAGGTGTTAATGGAGGCTGTAGTGTTTATCCTGGCGGAGCTCGGGTTGTATATCTAAGTCGATAGAATAGTTAACATTATAGAAGGAGGTTACTATGAGCGATAAGAAAGTAGTGGGGTTAGAGTACACGCCAGCTCAGCTTGCAGCATATAGGTTGCATGTTAGGGCGCTGGAAGTAGACACTGTGACTGACAGTAACTTCATGGGGAAGATTTGGGGTCAGCTTTTAGCATTTCAGGGGCCAGAGGTTGTTGAAAGGTTTATTAATTTTATTGTGAATACGGAAGATATATTTTTAGTATTGGATATTATTGGGAGGGAAGTTGGTCCGGATGATTTAGATAAGGTAAGGAATGTAAGTCAGGAGACCATACGCAAGGGGCTTATGGCAACGGCCGTTATACTGTGTAGTCCTGAGAAGTCAGTTATAGATATTTGCGAAGAGATGGCACCACCATTTTCTAGTTGGCCTTACAGGACCAAGGTTCGATCTTTGTTCCTCGGATTATTGATTAAAGAAATGTTCGGCTTCCCCTACGCGTTTAAGACCATTAGGACTACAGAAAAGAACGATATAATAAATAAGTTAGGTTCTACTGTATCCGGGATTATTAGGGTGCCTGATGAGTTTTGCGTCGAGGGAGTTCCGGGTATAGATTATTTATTGAGAGTGCACACTCTTTTAGGGCTGTTTGCGAAGATGTTTAGGGGTAATGATGAGTACATCAGTACGCCCTTAACAGTGCCTTGTGCTAAGGGGTATGCTATTAACATGTTGCGTTTGTTGAAAGACCTCAACAGGACTGATGAGGAGTTACGTGCCGAGAACCTGGCAGGGTTGTTGGCCGCTGGGTGGACTTTTGGTGATGAGTTTGACCCCGAAAATAAGGTTAGTCCTATGGTAGTGCCATACAACAGATTGCCAGAGACGATTAAAACCCGGGATAGGCTATTTCGGGCTATAGTTTTAACATTTGTGGGCTTGGGGGATCACATGCAGAGCTAGTCTGTAGAATTTACAAAGAGAAAGGAAGGAAGTCATGGGTAAGCCTAAGGCTATGAGTGATGCCATGCTCATGGGGATACGTGAGTTGGTTATTGTCTGCAAGAATACGTTGGACGGGGAGGACTACATCTCTAGGTGGGAGAAGTTTGCAGAAGAAGATTTTATTAAGTTGTTACATGAGGAGTATCTGCTGAAAGATGGGTTACTTGATATGGCTCGGGTTCATGCGGATTGGGTTGATGAGCAGTTGGTCGATGGGTGGTTTTTAGGAGATACGTTTGATGAGGGTTTGAGAACTGACCCGCATTTGGTTGAATATGAAAAGTTGTCAAAAACCGCTTTGGACCTTGATAAGGCGTTTTTCGGAATGGTGTCGGATTATCTTGCAATGAGGGGGATAGAAAGAAGGGAAGAAAATGGAGCATTTAACAAGGGGTCTTGTAAACAGTAATGGTTCCTCTGTATTCAAGGGGTTGACGGCTTTGCTTAAGGGCAAGGCCTACACACCGTATTTGATAGGTAGGTTTAGTACCCTTGAGGGGGATGAAGAAAAGCTGGCTCAGTTTACATATGTGGTTTCAAAGTTGGATAGGGTCAGGTTGATTTTGGAATTACTCAATCTCACTATGGAGGAGAAGCCTATAGGGGAGTTTAGTTATATCGGACAAGAAGAGCTTATTAATACCATGAGTTTCTTAGTGGATATGATTCTTAATCCAGAGGCTTCAATAGAGGAGTTGTATAACGAATTTGTATCTGGCATGAAAGGTTCCGGGTGGAGATTGGGTGAGAAGGTGGATATGGAAAATAAAATTCATCCAGGTCTAATTTTGTTTAAAGACCTACCATATTCCGTGAGGGCGAGTTACTTAACTTTCGAAGCTATAGTTAGAGTTTTGCTGGAGATGAAATGACGGATAAAAGGAATAATGAATGGGTTCCTTATACCCTGCAAAAGGGCCAGGGCGCTAAATTTAGGCTATTAAGCAGCGATCTTTCGGCGGAGGAGGTTGGGAGGATTAAAAAGCTTGTGGAAATGGTTATGGAGGATAACGGGATAGTTGAAGGGTCCGATGAATATAATAGTATTATGGACCGGTGCATATATCAGGAAAGATTGGTTTCAAAGATTTTCATGATGTCGAGAGTGTTTGGAAGTCTTATCATGGGCGATGAAGAGGATATGTATATGGAGATGAACCCTGAGGTGTATGCAATATATGCTAGCAATATAGTCGATATAGTTGCGCATCCCGAAGAGGGGGTTAGAGATAGGCATGAAAGATATCAGCGGAAGATGCTAGCTGGGGGCTGGAAGTATGGAGTAAAGTCCGATATGAAGAATAAAGTTAGTTCCCTAATGGTCCCGTATGACTCTTTAGATAAAAAGTTACGTATTTTGAATCTATTTCTTGAGATGGTAGTTAAATTGATATTCGAGATGGAAATATATGGAGGTGTTTATGAAGAATGATGAAAGCGTGGAGGTGCGTCAGATTAACCTTGAGGAGTTTGCGAGTGCTGTATCAGATATAATGCAAAGGGCCAGTTGGCTGATAACCGGAAAGAATGTCCTGGATTATGAGGAGGCACACTGCCAAGAAGTTTATGAGGCATATGCAGGCATGTTAAAAGAATTCATCAGAAACCCTTCGATAACTCTGAGGGGTATGTATGAAGGGAGTCGACAGGTTAAGGTTGTCGAAGGATGGGTTTATGGGGAAGAATTGGATGAAGCCAAAAAAATCAGTCCGGAGATGAGGCCATATGATGAGTTAGACCCATATGTTAAGTCTATGGATAAGGTATTAGAAACAGTGTTGAAGTCTGTAGCGACTATGGCCAAGAAGATTTAACAGAAATATGGAGGTAGATGTATGACAGCGAAAGTTTCTTCTAAGGTGATCGAGGACTTAGAGGCAGCAAACATTAGGGGTATTTTTGTAGCTCATGTTTTTCGGGAGTTGATGTCAAAAGTGGGGCTTTTAATGCACGGGGAGGAGATTAAAAGGTATGAGCCCGGGTCGGAAGCTGATTTAAAATCCTTAATGGGGTACGTCGAGCTGATTAAAGTTGCTGCGAAAAGTCCTAATCAGTCTATGGGGGATCTTCATGATGCATGGTTAGAAAAAAAGGTCAAAGAGGGTTGGGTTTACGGGGAGGTGTATAACGAAGAGAAGAAGGAGAGTCCCAGAATTCTGCCATACAATCAGACGGCAGAGATCATAAAATCTATGGATAAAATTTTTGAGCTGTCCGTAAGGGCATTGCTTCATAGAGGAGAATATGATGAAAGATAAACAGGCCATTATGATTACGGATGAAACTAGTTTAAAGGTGTTAAGAATAATTCATGAGATTATGCACAAGTTTGAATGGATTCTCACAGGGAATCCGGATTCATTGGTTTGTGAACCGGATAATGATGATTTTATTTCATATTTGCATATCATGACGAGGTTTGATCAAGACCCTACATATTCCATGCGAAAGCGCCATGACGAGTGGCTTCAAGTAAAGCTTGACGAGGGGTGGAAGTATGGTGAAGAAGACGATGAGGCTAATATGATTGATAGCTGTATACTTCCGTATGATGAAGTTCCATATCCGGTGCGGGCTATGGATGAACTGTTCGAAACCTTGATAAAAGCGATTTATGCGTCGGGTAAAATTTCCGTGGTCCATCATAGCAGTAATGGTCCAGATACTCGCACATTGCATTAGGTTATAGGCAGTGCGCGCCTAGACGTTCTGCGTTAAAGCGCACGGATATGTTTGGTTTGGAGGTAGACGAATGAAATATGAGCCAGATTTAAATGCTATGCAGGGTTTGATGGTAACTTCTTGGGATGTGTCTGGATGTGCGTTGGGCAATGATAGAGTATATGTGTATAGGATATTGAAAATTCTATTGGATTACGATCTGATTAAGATGACCAAGTTGTATTTGAAATATGGGATAACTTATACAAGGGAATTGCATATACATCTTTTTGATATAGTGCTTTCCAAGGTTTCAAAGTTCTGTCTGGAGAACGCAAATTATGTTTGGTTTTTAGTTACTGATATTATGCTTGAAATCATACAGGGAGTTCACAGAGATATTCAGAGTAAGGTGAAGTGTACTTCTTATGACGCTTGTTTAAAGCTTTTGGTTAAGACGATTAAGGATATTGTTGCAACGTTCAATTTTTCTAAATGCTATCTCCTAACTGACTGACCCTTCCATACCTATTCAGATAAATTAAACTAATACTGTAGTTTATAAACTTTCAAGATAAACCTGGTTTGGTCTTGAAATCGTATGTGGGCATATTATACTATTATTGTAGTCATTAGAATATACCCTAAGGACTGGGGATAGGAGATATGCCACACATATGCGTTACACACTTCCGATACCGGATGATACATTAATTACTCCGATACATTTTGGGACATTATCTCTATGTCTCATGTATCTTACAGACCACACATGCGATATTCCTGAAATATACCATATAGATACACAAGTCACACTTAAACTAAAACTTGATACCTGGAATTGCCCGGTTATCATAGTTTTAAGTCTTGTAACTTAAATTAAATTACGCATATTATTAATAACGATGGATATGTTATTCACATTGAGGGATGATTACAGAGGACACTATAATGGATGAGATAATTGATAGAGACCTTGAACGTGTATCGTCTGCAATCCATCAATCGGGGGCAAAACCTGCCGCGAGAGTTATGCCTACTGCCTTCGCTATGCCTTATGCAGATATTGGACAACAAAAGAGGCTTTGCAAAGGGAAATGGCTGGTATCTTATCTGTGCTCTAGGGGACCTAGAGAAGATTTAGAGAGGGCTGTGTTACGCGCAGGATACCGAGTTCGGAGTATGTATTCGAACAAGTGGAGCCATTTTGTAATATTCGACGAATAGTCATTAAAACGAAG
>CAYUTF010000090.1:0-12573 GCA_964447495.1 uncultured archaeon | reverse complement strand
GGGGTAACGTAACAAAGGTAGTCCGCTCCCGCCAATCCAGCTATTACTCCGCCTATTGCACTTACAATATGATCATAGCCGGGAGCAATATCAGTGACTAATGGTCCTAATACATAAAAAGGAGCATGATTACATAATGATTTCATAATTTTGATGTTTCTTTCAATTTCATGGGCAGGAATATGTCCTGGACCTTCTACCATCACTTGAATATTCTTATCCCAAGCCCTTTTCACTAGCTTTGAGATTTCTATTAATTCTTGTATTTGAACATAATCCGTGGAGTCAAAAATTGAGCCTGGACGCATCCCATCTCCAAGAGATAGCGTAAAATCATATTCTTTCGCAAGATCTAATAAATAATCATAATTTCGATTAAAGGGATTTTCTAAATCATTTTCAAGTATCCAAGCTGCTAAAAAAGTTCCTCCACGAGATACTACTCCCATAGTCCTTGGATGATCTTTTAAATAATTAACGATCTCTTTTGTAACTCCAACATGAATGGTAAAAAAATCTACTCCTTCTTTTGCTTGTTCTTCCACCACATTAAAGAGATCGTCCTCATCAAAGTTGATAATTGCTCCTTTCTTTTCGAGAGCTCTTAAGGCACTCTGGTATATAGGAACTGTGCCGACCGGTACCTTTATTTCTTGGAGAATTCTCTTCCGGATTGTTTTAACATCTCCTTCAGTTACACCCGTACTTAAATCCATAACTGTATCTGCACCAAATTTTACAGCAATTTTAGCTTTTTCCACTTCCCCTTGAATATCAAATACATATTTACTCGATCCTACATTCGCATTTATTTTTACTAATAACCCTTCTCCAATTCCAATTGGATCTATATCTCTTTGATTTGATTTTGGAATGACAATACGCCCATCTGCTATGCCTCGCCTTAGAAATTCCATATCACATTGTTCTTTTTTGGCAACAATTTCCATTTCTTTAGAAACTTTGCCTTCTTTGGCAATTTTCATTAATGTGGACAATTAATTTAACCTTCAACAAGTTTGTTTTTCCCTATTACACAATAATTATCGTAGAATTAAATTATTTTGTTTATTAAAAATAATCAAGTAAAAGAAAAAAAATAATAATTAGTTTAATTTAATCAGGCAGTTCAATTCCGCCTACAGCAAGCGCTTCATCAAATGTGTGCCACACATCGATTTGATAACTATATCCTTCAATATCCAAAAATTCATTTAAAAATTTAGTAGTATACGTCAAAGCTTCTTCAAATTTTCCTTTCTTCGTCTCCCTAACCGTCATGACTTTTATACCCTCTTTAGTTACCATAAGTGGAGAACAAAGCGATATAAAGAGCTCATCCTTTGCGGGATAACTCTTTCTGATTTTTATGTATTTTTTTACTATCTCATTATTCATGTGGGTTGGATACCACATCATTGTTACTAAATACGGCATATTATCTACCCTTTATTTTTCTAGTAATTTTAATTAGATTTCGTGGTAGATATAAGTTGGATAATGTGTGTTATAAACTTTACATTTCTGTAAAAATTATATAAAATATCTTTTACAAATGATTACTCATAACCGATTTTCAATTGGATTAATAATTCAATTAAAGAATCTGATAACTTATATGTCTTTAACTTTTCAAAGGGAACAAATTTGGCTTCTAAAGCATCACTATCGGGGATGGGAGCTTGATCTTGATCACCATCAATTTGTTCAACAAAATAATTAATAAGTACGTAATGATATTTTATCTTATCATTTTTGTTATACATAATTTTATCGATAATACCAGCTAATTTAACTACTTTCACTCTAAATCCTGTTTCTTCATAGCCCTCTCTCTCGGCGGCATGAATTGTTCTCTCTCCTAATTCGAGATGCCCCCCAGGTATTGACCAAAAACCTGCATCGGGATCAAATTTCCTTTTGACTAATAACAACTTATTATCGCGAATTAAAAGTATACCTACGCCTACATGAGGACGAATAGGATATTTTCTTGTATCATAAGCAGCCAATTTATCTTTTTTTTTCATATATAATAGTAACTCCTTCAAATGTGATCTATAAAAAAAGTAATGTGAGACTCATTATAATGTTTAATGATTAATCAATCTACCAATTTGTTGCTGTATAGAATAATTATTTCTATGGTTTAGAATTTTGTACCCGTTTGAGTATATTGGAGGCGAAATGTTATATATTTAGTATACCTTTAAATATTTAAAAGGTTCGGTATATCTCAAGGTTAAAAGAACCTAAGAACCTTTGTAAAATAAATATTTAAAATTTGGCGAATTGCATTGAAAATATCTAAAAAATACAAATTCAGTTTTGAAACAATTATAATTATTTCTCTTTTCCTAATATCAACAAATATAGTAAGTTCTGGATTAATGAGTAAACTCAAAATTACAAAATATCAAGAGGAGAGTAAAAATAGCTTCTGGCAAGGAGAAGATACGATTAGGCTTGCTATAAATATACCCAATATAGAAATAAGAAAATCATTTAACCATGATGGTGACCAATTCTATCGGGTCAGTTTTGATGATTCTGGAGCGATGGCAGATGTAGGGCATCCAAAAATGCCTTTTAAAACAATTAAAATACTGTTACCTTATGAGTATGACCTTAAGAGTGTGAATGTTAAAAAATACAATAATATACCTGTAACAGGCAATTATAAAATTGAGCCCTCTCAAGAACAATTTCCCATAGGTTCAAGAGAAATACCAACCTTTCAGTTTGATAACGATTTCTATGAATCTGCAGTAATTTTTCCAAATAAGGATTATACAATAGAGGGCGTATATGAATTAAGAGGGTATAGGATTCTAATTCTTAATATTTATCCAGTATATTATATCCCAAATACAGGAAGAATATCTTATTATAAAGATGTTGATATCGAAGTAAATGTATGCATCACGAATAATAGCAACTCTCTTTTACGAGGGTTTACTAAAGATCAACAACTTGTAAATGAAATCGTAGATAATCCTGAAATAATCAATTCTTACGTAGATAAATCCAATAATATGAAATTAATGAATCCTAAGTTAGATTTATCGCCTGGCTCATATGATTATGTAATAATTACTAATAATGCTTTAAAGAATTCTGGAAGTACGTATACATTCCAAGATTTAGCATTAAGCAAAAACGCTTCAGGAATTGATACAAGGATCATTACCACGGAATACATTTATGCGAATTATCCCGGAGATGATGAACAAGAGCAAATAAGAAATTTTATTATTGACGCTTACCAAACTTGGGGAATAGAATATATATTATTGGGAGGAGATGGTGATGCTGTTTTTGAGGGAGGAGAAAGCGGTGATGATATTATTCCTTCGAGAGGATTTTATGCCATGGCCTACGGTGAAATAGATTATAATATCACATCTGATTTGTACTATGCGGCGTTAGATAGAGATTGGAATGATGATGAGGATATGTATTGGGGTGAACCTGGTGAAGATGACTTATTTGCAGAAGTATATATTGGTCGAGCCCCCGTAGATTCAGAAAGTGAATTGTCTAATTTTGTGTATAAAACATTAGCACATGAAGCAGAAACCCATAATTATCTTTCTAAAGCTTTAATGGTGGGAGAAGATTTAGGGTGGTCTGTATGGGGTAGTGATTATAAGGATGAGATTAAAGATGGGGCGAATACTTATGGGTATACAACAGCAGGTTTTCCCAATAGTTATATAGTTGATACTCTCTATGATAGAGATTTAAATCCTGAAAGATGGAATAAATCAGTCTTAATCCCCATCTTAAATGATGGTGTTCATATTGTTAATCATTTAGGACATTGCGACGTTGAGTATTCAATGAAAATGATTAATGAAGATGCAGATTCTCTTACTAATACTCACTATTTTTTTGCCTATAGTCAGGGATGTTATAATGGTGCGTTTGATAATAAAGGTCCCTGGGGAATGACCCATGCAAATGACTCTATTGTAGAACATTTTGTAACAAGTGAACATGGGGCTTTTGCTTTTGTCGGAAATAGTCGCTTTGGATGGGGTGATAATTATGGCACCAATGGAGCTTCACAGTACTATGATCGTCAATTTTTTGATGCCATGTTTTCTGAAGGTATAGACGAAATCGGGAGGGCTAATCAAGATTCAAAGGAGGATAATATAGGATATATCTCACAAGAAGCAATGCGTTGGTGTTATTACCAACTTAACTTATTGGGGGATCCTTGTGCAACACTTCCCCCTCAACCAAATGATTATGAGCCTCAACTTACAGAAGGATCTGTTGCCCCAATGACCGGAGATCAGACTACATTGTTTACATTTGAAGTAGTATATACCGATGCTGATAATAATCCCCCGATTTATGTAAATGTCATGATCAATGAAACGGAGTTTCCAATGCAAAAGGAAATAGACTTAGATGAAGATTATACCAATGGATGTGTTTATCAAGCAGAAATCTACCTTCAACCAGATGAATATCATTATACCTTCATATGTGAGGATTATAAATTTTTAAATTATACTGAAACAGAAGTAGGATTAATTGTTAATGAAAAGTTGAATGAAAATAATTCTACTCTGGCAAATGGTTTTGTTTCACCAAGTACAGGTTTGGTTAATTTAACTGAATTTGAGCTTTCAGTTAATTACACTGACTTAGACAACGATGCACCCGAATATATTCAGGCAACTGTCGATTCTACGGTATATGATATGGTTCAACAAGATCCATTTGATACTAATTTTATGGATGGTGTAATTTTTGAATACAAAATAATATTAGAAGATATTGGTGTACATTCATTTTATTTTAATTGTTCTGATGGTTTAAATCTTGCTTATGATGTAATCCATTCGGGACCAAATGTGGAAAAATGCCAGTTATTTGATGGAATGTATATTACTTATAATTTTGGTCAAGCTACTCAAAGCATTCTTACTAATATTACTTATTCTTATGATGCAAATACTAAATTCCAAGCTACATGGGATGTATTTCCATACTCAGGATATTGGAAAGTCGATGCCTTATCAAGAGAGATGACAGAAGCGGGAGGTACAATAAACTTTGGAAACTATTATCACACGCCCTTCTGGATATTTACCAATGTAACTTTGGGAGATAATGTTTCTATTGCAGTTGATGGAATGGGAGATCATAATTTTACTATTTCTGATGAATTAATTTATTTATTACCCGGATTTGGCGAAATTGAAATTTGGGTTTTAGAAGATATTGATGAACCTAGTGTTGCATGGTACGAAAAGAGTACAGGTATCCTACTTAATGGCACTTTTTTCTATTACTCAGGTATGTATAACTATACGTTTGAATTTATTGATACTAATGTTCCCTTCTCATATGTCGGAAATTATTTTGAACCTATGCTTACAGATGGTAAAGTTAATCCAAATATTGGAGATCAAATGACCATGCTTAACTTTAGTGTTATATATACTGATTATGATAATAACTACCCAATTTCTATTAACGTTGTTGTGAACAATACCGTTTATCCAATGAACAAAGTTGATGATCTTGATAGTAACTATACTGATGGATGTGAATATGAATTCATTACATATCTACAACCAGGAGATTATGAATATTATTTCGAATGTGCTGATTGGCTCTATACAAATTCTACTGAAGTATATAATGATCTTACGATATCTGCACTTATAAATTATAATGCACCGTCTCTTACTGATGCAGATTTAAATCCAGGAATAGGATATGCCAATGCTACACTTTTCACATATAGTATAAATTATTCTGATGTTGAGAATAATGCTCCTGAATTTATGTATGTCATAATTAACGATGTCTCATATGAAATGTATAAACAAGATATATTAGATAATTATTATATTGATGGATGTGTGTATATATATGAAACGCAATTTGAACAAGTAGGCACTTATAATTATCTTTTTAACTGCTCAGATGGCCTATTTTTTGATTCTGATGGCCCATATGTCGGTCCAGAAGTTAGTGAATGCCAGTTATTCGATGGATTATATATAGACCATATATTTTCCATAAGTGGAACGTACATAGATTCTCATACTGAATATTCATATCAATCAGGTGAAATTTTTAATGTAGCATGGACAATTGGAGGCTCTAGTCTATATGAATGGGAAGAAAATGTGGAAACGCGAATAATGGATAATCCCACTACCATGCTCCCTTTTGGAGAGGGATACCACACTCCTTTTTGGATTAAAAATGATGTGTCTTTAGAGAGTAATGTTTTAATTGCTGTAATTGGCGATGGAGATCATACTTTTAGGGTTGCAGGAAACACTACTTACATTATAACGGGATTTGGCATTGTTGAAGTCTGGGTTTTGGAAGATTTAGCAGAACCCCTTACCAGAGCTTATTATGAAAAAAGCACAGGTATTTTACTTAATGCTACATTCTTCTATGGCGGAGGAAGTGCTTCCTATGAATTTACTTTTGTTGAATCAAATGCTAAATTCTCATATAGTCATAACACTTCTCCAACGCTCACCCTAGGCACAGTTACTCCAAAAATCGGATATGAAACTACAGTATTTCTCTTTAGTATTATATATACTGATTTAGATAATGATGCTCCAACTAGCATTTCTGTTCTAATAAATAGCATTCCACATACTATGGTCAAACTAACCCCCTCTGACGACGATTATACTGACGGGTGTGTGTATATCTATACCACTACGCTTGCTGTGTCTGCTTCGAATTATACCTATGAATTTAGAACTGACAATGCGTATAGTTCAGTCATAGCTACGCCCTTGTATCAAGATCTTAAAGTCTCTTCACCTTCAACAACATCAGAAGGCATCCCCGGCTATGACCTCTTTATCTTTCTGGGGATAATTGGCATGTTGTCACTTGTCATTTTAATTAAAAGACGAAAAACATAGATTTTGAAATAAAATCATTTTTTTTTTATTTTATCTCCTCTTTTATTCGATATATAATAAATTAAGGAATTTAACGATTATACACTCTGTGATAATTTGAAGAGAATATGGCCATCTTATTGGCCCAAAGGTGGAATGCTTGAAAGGAGTGAGCCCTTTACTTGGATAATAAAGGGTAGATTAGCTGCCAGTTGGTGGCCTGATTCGAAAATATTGGATATATATAAAAAAGAAGGAATATCCGTCATAATTAATTGCTCTGAGTTTGATAATCGGAAGGATATACCGGATAATTTTAAGTACCATCATTTTAATGTCCCTGATTATGGAATACCCTCTGAGGAACAAATTAAAGAATTTCTTAAAGTATCGGATGGATATTCAAAACAAAAAAGTGCAATTGTTATACATTGCGTAGCTGGATGTGGTAGAACCGCTCAATTTATTGTAGCATGGGCTGCGCATAACAACTTTATTCCGAAAAATATGGATCCCGTTGATTGGATTCGAAAGATAAGACCTTGCAGTTTAGAAACAAAGGAACAAATAAAATACGCGAGATCAATTGCACAAAAATTTCATCAAAAAACATTAATGTAAAGTATTTATTGGATTATTATTATATGTTATTTAGATTTTTTTTTATTTTGAAGGTATAAAAATATCAGCTACAGAACAAATTGGGACATTAAGGGAATTATGGACAAGTCTGACTATATATATATGATTCTGGATAATATTATAGTGTATCATATTGCTCTTCCTCCCGAATTTCAAGGAAATGGTTTAGATGAGCATTTAAGTAAATTCGATGAGAATGCTCTGAAAATTTTAGCTGGTTTCAATAAAAATTTTCTATATCACTTTTTAAAAATCTCAAACGGAAAGAATCAGAAAGATATTCAAGAACAATTAGAGAAGATGGAAAAGATATCTTACATGATAAGTCCACTTGGTTCATTAAATTATTTAAGTGAGGACCAAGTAACTTTTATCCTTTCCAAATTAAATGCTCTAAATGTTCAGGATATCAATGAAAATAAAATCAGCTTAATGGCGGATGATCAATTAAGAGTTCAATTTGGTATTTCCTCGTCTTATAGCGCTTCAGACGCTTTAGAAAGTCAATTATCAAGTGCTGCATTTTATCTCATGAATATGGGATATTCTCGTCAAGAAATTCAAGGAAAGTTTAATGATGTGAGACAAGATCCTGCTAAATTAGAATCATTGTTTAATTTACCTCAAAAAGAAATATATAGTATGCCAAGCGAGCTACAACAATCCGCGTCAGGAAGTATATCATTAAATCAGAGTTCTTCTCCCCCTACGGATCAAACAGAAGATAATAATGGATACGAGAACGTTCTTGCTCAACATATTCAATCCATACATCAAGAAATTACCGCAGAGAGAGCGCAAAAAGTAGAAGAAATATTAAGCTTAATTAAAGCCCATGTTAAAGATTGTATGACAGAACTCCAAGAAAAAGTATTTAAGCAAATGCATCCAGACCGACTGAATCGAGCTTTGAAAATGCTTAAAACTACGAAACGTAAATCAAACCGAATGGAATTATATATTGAATGGTTCACTTCAAGCCTCCTCCTTTCGAAAATTGAACTAAAAGTAGAACATTGGCAAGTCTCTTCTTCTGCAGGACATGGTGATGCGGGAGTATACACTGCAGGAATAGATTTTTCTCGCTATGATAATATCATCCGCGATTTTCCGGATAATAAACTGAGTAAGGTCGTTAATATTACGCGACGCATCTTACGACATCCGACTAAGAAGGCAATTCAAAAACTAGGTCAAGATCTTATAGCTGAAACAGGTTTTGACGAGCATCTTTACTTTACAGACTAGTCTCAGAATCCTTTTTATAGGCTGATGCTTTAGAATAATAATTTTACAAATTAGATTATATGGATTTGAAGAGCTTTTTTACTTTATAACATCCTTCTTATTAACTTTTTTCTTCAAATAATATTGTTTACTTTAAAGCAATTAGTAATCTTAAAGAACCTATAAGTAATATTGATCCAGTTATCATACAACTAATGCCCCATATACTCACATAGATTATTTGTGAAAATAAGAAAAATCTTTCTGCATCAGTTATTTGCCCGGGACTGATTAAAATTACCAGATCGTTGCCGCTTGCGATCAAAATTACGATGCTAATTAAAAGTAAAACTAAGCTTAAGAAAATAAGGATGTACGAGATATATTTAAAATATGAACTTCTCATAATGTATGATTTGTAATTTGTTTTTATACTTTAATGTAAAAATTTTATTGATAATTTCTAAAGTAAATAATAGGCACAATATTTTTAATACTTTATTTAAATCATTATCATCGTGTTATAATTCACAATCTTAACTGGGTATAAAATATAAGAGTTTTAATTGAAAAAGTATGCAAAATACATTAATTTTCAAAAAAGATTTAACATTTTCTTTTGTAAACTGTTTTTCCTCTAATAATCGTTTCCATAATCTGGATATCCTTAATTTTATTCTTAGAAATGCTGAAAGGGTTTCCATCCAAAATTACAAAGTCAGCTAGCTTTCCTTCCTCAATAGTACCTTTAATATTCTCTTGAAAGCAAGCATATGCCGCATTTATAGTGTATGTTTTTAATGCGTCCTCCATAGAGATACATTGGTCAGGAACAAAGTTATTTCGATTCACTAAAGCATGTAAACCTTGAATTGGGCTGGCATCTTCTATGGGACAATCAGACCCGGAGATTAGTGTGGCTCCATAATTGATTATGGATTTAAATGGGTAAGTATATTTAAGGCGTTCTTTTCCTAAGCGTTTTTCAAGCCACTTATATTCAGAATTGATAAAAGGTGGCTGGCAAGAAGCAATCACTCCATATTTTTTCATATCTTTAATAACATCATCAGTTAATAGCGAAGCATGTTCAATTCGATGTCTATGATCCTCTCTAGGAAATTCTTTTAATAACCGAATAAAAAGATCCATCGCAATTCTACACCCTTTATCCCCAATAGAATGGATGATTACTTGGAACCCTTGATTATGTGCCGTCTTCATTTTTTCATAAATCTCCTCTTCATCTACTACGCAGAAGCCGCACATTTCAGGCGCATCAGTAAAAGGTTCATGCATACATGCGGTTTTTGCCCCCAGAGTTCCATCTAGAAAAAGCTTCAATCCACCAACTTTAAATTTCGCATATTTTTTACTTTCGTTCAATGAGGATTTCTTGAAGTCAATTAGTTTTGCACTATCTTCAATTTCGATAAATACATAACAATTTTGAAGAATATTTTTCCTAAAATATTCAAAAAGCGATAATTCGGACACACTATTTGAATCGTTCTTTTGTAGAGGATCGGCGCTAAAAATACCGTGTAAAGAAGTCAATCCTTTTTGTGCTAAAATATGAGATGCCTTGGTGGAAGCTTCCTTCATCTCTTTAATACTTGGAAGAACTAATTTTGACATAATTAACTCGAGAGCTTTTTCTGATATAACTCCCGTTAATTGACCGTTGTTATCTTTACGAATCTCACCGCCCTCTGGAGGTAAAGTATCTTTATTTATCCCTGCTAATTCTAATGCTTTGCTATTTGCTACCCCTATATGGCTGTCATATCTTAATATGAATAAAGGCTTATCTGGACAAGCATCATCCAAATCCCAACGCGTTGGCAGAACAGGTTTCTCAAATTTTTCTTCGCTCAAATTAAATCCAATTATCAATTTATCAGTGCTTTTATCTTTTGATATTGTTGTTATATATTCTTTACATTGTGAAAGATTTGTAATATTTGAGAAGTCAGGACTTAGTAAATATAACATATACATTACAGGATGTAAATGACAATCACAAAAACCTGGTAATAACGTGGAGCCGTTCAAATCAATTAAGAGATAATCACTTTGAAGTGTGTCTTTCACATGTTTTAAACTACCAACTGCCATGATAATTTCACCCTTAATCCCAATTGCTTCTATTAGAGGAGTTTCATCATTCATGGTAAGAATAGTACCACCAAAAAAGATTTTCTTTATCTCTTTTTCACTTTTCATAATCATCACTTAATATGATAAAGTTTTTTTTTGATTTTAATAATTCTTCGTTTGTGATTTTTTTATAAGAAAAGTTTAAAACATTTAAATTAATTCTATGGATTAAATTAAATAAGATATGTATATCAGCAAACTGAATTAGGCGAAAGTAAAATGGTTAAAAAGTCAGATTTAAAAAAGTTAAATTCAATTATGGAAGAAGCAGAGGTTCTAAAAGGAGAAAAGAAATATAATAAAGCTATTGAGAAACTTCTCGAAGGTATACGTTTTATTGATGATAAGGTTAAAGAAATTGAAGATAAGCATGAAGAGGTAAGCAATCTTAAAACAGAAATCGATCAAATTTATGTAATTGAAATTATCGATATAGCCAATAAAGCATATAACTACATGAATGAAAATGATTATGATAGAGCATATAAGACTTATGAAGAAGCAATGAGAATCGCTGATAAAATTGATGAAAGAGAATTAAGAGCTGAGGAAATTAAAGAAATTAATGATGCTATCGAACATACTCAGTTAGAAGAATCGATTTATAAAGCAGAAGTATTGGTTAAAGAGGATAGATATGAAAATGCCGTAAATATACTCAAAGAAACTTTAGTTAAAGCTGAGAAAATTTATCATGCTAAACCAAATCAAGAGATTATAGAACGCATTAAAAGTACGACTAATAACGTATATTCTCACCAAGTGAATTTACTAATCGAGCAAGGAAACAAACTTAAAACTAATGGAGATGATCATGATGCTATTGAAAGCTATAAAGATGCCTTGAAAATAACAGAAAAATACTTTGAATCTGACTTGAAAACTAATGATAGTCTCAATTTAAAAAATATGATAAATCAGGTGTATTCCAATTTAATAGACCCCTTAATGAATAAAGGTAAATTATTATATTCACAAAATAATTTTGAAGCGGCAGTAAAAGAGTTCGAAAAAGCTCTAGATCTTACCCGAAAAATGTTTGATTCTGAGCAAAAACAAAACGAAATTGATAAGATTAATTCTGTTGCCGTAGATGCCTTAAATCCAGTTTATTTATCAAAAATTAGCCCGCTACTCAATAAAGGTAAAGATGTTATTACTACTGGTAATTTTGCAGAAAATGTAAGTCTTGTGAATGAAGCAATTAAAAATTTCACTGATGCATTAGCTATTGCTGAAAATATGGCGGAATCAAAGCAAAAACAATTGCAGATAAAGGAAATTTCGGAATTAATCAGGCAAGCTTGTCTAAAGAGAATTAACTTGTTGAGGGATAATTCTTTAAGGAGACTGGCTCAGAAAGATTACGAGGGGTCAGTAAACGAACTATATGCTGCAATCAGTGTCGCAAAAAATTTACCAGAGAAAGAAGAAGAAAATGAAGATCTAAATCGACTAAAAGATTCTGTAAATAAGGTTTTCTCATCACGGATTAATGAAATATTGGTTGAAGGTAAAGCTTTTTTAGAACAAAAAGAATATAATAAAGCTTTAGAAATTTTTAATAAAGCCATGGAAATAACTAATAAAATGTATTTAACTGAATTGATGGAAAATGAAGTAAACAAGATTAAAAGCC
>CAYUTF010000089.1:0-12788 GCA_964447495.1 uncultured archaeon | reverse complement strand
CTATAAACCAAAACGACAACTTTTTTTATTGTGAAAGTATAAGAAAATTTATACTTAATCTGTTCTAGAAATATATATAGATCAATGAAATTATATCTGATACTTGATTAATCATGGATGAGGATGAGTTTAGAAAGCAATTCAATCAAAAATCAGTGTTCAAGAGTTCAAGTTCACTTGATTTAAGTTATGTACCAGATAAACTTTATTGTCGTGATGAAACAATAACGAGCTTAATCTATAATTTTCGAAGGATTATTGAAGAAGAAGCTCAACCGTCCATAAATTGTTTAATGCTCGGAAAAGCAGGCGTAGGAAAAACAACAACGGCTAAATTTTTTGGTAGAAGCTTTAAAAATATTGCTCTTGAAAAGGATTTAGAAATCTTTTTGGAATATTTCAATTGTATTCATTTTCGCTCAAAAAGCAAAATAATACGTGAAATTTTAGGAAAATATACTCATGGCTCAGGAAGGGGTTTCAGTGATGATGAAGCTTTGAAATTAATCCTAACAAAACTGATAAATACGAAAGGATATATGCTATTACTCATAGATGAGGTCCATCTATTAAGTTCTGATGAAGTATTGGCGCTTTTGGATATTGCAGAAACTTATGGCCTTCAAAATACTCGTTTATCTCTAATTATAATCTCACGTACTAATGATTGGATGAAAATTGAAACCGAAAGAATATTAAGCAGATTGAATGAAAAGATTATTCTTAAACCTTACAATTTTGAACAATCAAGGGAAATTTTACAATACCGTAGCGATCTAGCATTTAAGGAATATGTAATAAGTGAAAATATTATTGATATGGTAAGCCAGATTACTGCTGAACATAAAAATATGCGTCATGGAATAGAAATTTTAAGAAAGAGTGGATTATATGCTGATAAAGAAGGTAAGAATAGAATTTCTGCAGATATGATTAGAGAGGCTTCAAATGACGTATATCCGACGTTTCGGGGAGAAATTGTCGATCAGTTAAGTGATCAAGAACTTCTAGCGCTTTATGGAATTACAAGGGCATTAATTAATAATGATGAGCCATTTACATTGGTTGATGATGCATATGAAGAATATCAGGCAATCTGTGAAAGTTATGATATCGAAACTCACGTAAAAATGAGTTTTCGAAAGTACGTGAGAAGTTTAAATGATTTGAAGATTATTGCCTCAAAAACGGTGAGAATTGAGGATGCACAAAGAGGAAGACATCTTGAAATAACTTTACTTGACATTCCTGCTAGGAAATTAGAAGAATTACTATTAGAAATATTTGAGAAAAAGTTTAGTTGAAGATAAATTCCACTAATAGTAGCAATTATCTTAACTCTTCTATCTTATCTCATTTTGTAAATGAATTATAAAAGAATAAAAGAGACTTTTAATTTCAAGTATAAAGTAAATTAGTTTGGTTAAAAAGGAAATTGCAAAAACTAAGAGTCCTTCTTACAGGCGCTTCTGGGTCAGTGGGTAAGGAAGTATTCAATGAATTATTAAAAAGAAGAAATGAATATGATTTCAGTTTATTTCTCAGAGGTTCTAAAAAAAAACATCAATAAATTAAAAAAGATTAACTCATCCATAATTTTCACATAAAATGTACTGTGTTGCTTGTTTCCCTAATTTCCAATTTATAATATATAAATTTCTACTGCTTAGAGTTATTAAATAGATATTTATATATTGGATAATAAATCAAAATAAAACTTAAAAATGCTTTTCATTTTTATCCTTACTTCATTTTTTTAGAAAGAGAAGGAATGTGCCTTAATTATAAATTTAGGATTCTGAAGAATATAAATTAGATTTGTTCTTTTTTTTTGATCACTATAACAGACTGAGAAGTTACTCGTACCGCTTCTCATCCTTGCTTTTACTATACCAATCCAGCCATTCTTTCCTGCGGCTTTTCTCTCTTTGACTAACGTCGGCATCGGAACCTCTTTCTTCTCGAACTTTTTGCCAGTAGTTATCTAGTTCGAATCGAGTGAGAGAAAGCCCGCAAGAGCCGCATACCATCATCCTATTTTGTGGGTTGTATTTTAACTTTCCAGCGCATTCAGGACATCGAGCCATCGCTTATCTACCAAAAGATTGATATTTTCTACACATATATAAATAAGATAATTAACAATGGCTAAAAAAATTAACGAAGAACAGAAAAACTAATAAATAAATAAAATAAATAAAGTGAAACAAATATATGATTATTGAAACAAAGTACTACAAAAATGACTTCCCAAACCCGCCATCGTCATCACATGTATACCTTCCAGTCGCTTTCTTTGCCATGATTCTCGCATGCCCCTTGTGAATCTCTTTCACGCAATCAAGACAATACCAGCGCTGCCAAGCTTTATTATAATACCGATCACCCTCTAACCTGCCGCACTGTGCGCATACAACTATAGACGCACTAAAAATTAGATCAAGATCTGCTTCGCGTCGCTGAAGCTCCCTAAATCGTGTAAGCTCTGCTGAAGTCATCTCATCAACACTCCGCGAGCTTCCATTACTATCAGAACGTATATTATTTAACATCTGATGGTTTTTTTTCCATTCTACCTTATGAGCCAGTGAAATCACCTTTCTGAAGTTTAACCTAATTTTCTGGAGCTTCGGGTCTCGAATGCGAATAATTCTTTTATCTTTCATATGATTTATATCTCACTTTGACTATTTAAAGATATTGGGATTAGCGATTTATAGCAATGGAATAGGGCTTCCATAGAGGTGGACAAGATTGGTGATATAACGCATAATTTCGGTAAGGTAAGCTTTATTGCTCTTTGCATTGATAACACGGTCGATATCAAGAAACTGGCGTAATTGGTGTCCTTGGGGAATGGGATGAATTTCCACTAATAGCTTTTGGAAGCTACCTCTACTCTTAACTAGAATATTTTTATAGAATCTATTATAAGCCACTTTATTGTATTCAGCAATAAATTTCTCAAGACCTAATATTCGAATATCCATTCTTCTCTCATTAAACTTACCGAGGTTATCGCTAAATTCAGGGAGCGAGTACCATCGTGCATACACCCATTCATCTCCTTTAAAGACGGATTCGATATCTTTCTCTGTAATTTCATTCAAGTTACTAATTCCTTTAATTGGATTACCAGAGCCTTTCATAGAGATCAATCGCTCAAATCCTCTGAGTATAATTAAGGATTCTGCCTCAGTAAGAGACTCCCATGGTATATGGTTAGAAAAATCTGTAATTACTATATCCCCATGGAAAAAGGAATCACGACCAATAATATCCCTATAATGATAGGGCACTTTATGTAGAAAACATGTGAAACAACTCATCGAAATTTACATTTTTGTTTTGTAATCTATTTAAAAACAAGTTATATTATAATGTTAATATGAAAAAGGAAATGGATTATCTTATTAGAAATTATTTTTGTGAAGTATGTAAAAATAATCATGACATTAAA
Organism: uncultured archaeon; assembly: GCA_964447495.1. Classification (GTDB taxonomy): domain Archaea; phylum Asgardarchaeota; class Lokiarchaeia; order Sigyniarchaeales; family SOKP01; genus SOKP01. Next base: position 9,328 of record CAYUTF010000089.1, on the reverse strand, counting down.
TTAAGCAAGAATTTATTGGAAAACAGACAGAAATTTCCTTTTTCGCATTCATTTCTTCATGGAGAGTTAAAAAATATATTAACAACGTTGTATATTGACAAGGATTTAGAGATAAGAGGCGTGGATGTCCAAGAATTAACTGATGATGACCTCTTTTCAAAGGATCAGGTAATATCAATAACAGATACTTTAATGAAAGAAGTTGAAAGGTTAAGAATTGAAAATTTGAAATTGAATAAACAATTAGAAATATTTAAGAAGAAAAAAACAGTTCTTGAAAAAAATCAAAATGGTTATGTAAAATGAGAACCTTTAAGTTTAAAATGTGCCTATTTGGTGATGGAGGTGTAGGAAAAACAACCTTAATAAATCGATATATCTCAGGTAAGTATAATGAGGACTTTCAGATGACTATTGGAGTTGATTTCTATACCAAACACATACAAATTGAAGATGCAACTATTAGTTTGCAGATTTGGGATTTTGCTGGTGAAAATCAATTTAAAAATCTATTGCCAAATTATGTAATAGGAGCATCAGGGGGTATTTTTATGTTTGATATATCACGATTTAGTAGTTTGCTACATTTTGAAGATTGGATAAATGTATTAAGTAAAGCTCCGGATTATCAGAAAGATTATCTACCAATCCTAATAGTGGGTGGTAAGTCTGATCTTGAAAATATAGGTAAAAGAGTAATAGAAAAAGAATATGCTCAAGAGTATGGAAAAAAGTTCAATACATTCGACTTCATTGAATGTTCCTCAAAAACAGGCGAGAATGTTGAAGAAGTATTCCATTTAATTGGACAAAAAATGCTAGACCTTGCTACTCAATAAATTTGAAGAATAACCAATTTACAATTTACACTTAATTTTTTCAATATTTAACTTTAATATTAATGAATTATTTTTAATATAAAATAAATAAGCATACTAAGTGAAATATAGATTGAAAGCAGATGTGTTTTATTTTACCGCAAGATCACGCACTTATGAAGAGAGTATGAGCAAAATAAAAGGTCCACTTGCTTTACAAAAGCTAGGTTTTAAAGAAAAAGTAAAGAAGGGGGAAAAAGTTATTATAAAAACTCATTTTGGAGCGCTTGAGAATACAAGATATTTAAGACCAAGTTATTTGAGATTTTTATGTGACGCTGTCAAAGAATATGGCGCGAACCCTTACGTTGCGGAGTCCTGTGGCTGGGGTTTACCGGAATCGATCTCAGGATCTCATTCAGAATATAGCGGGCGGGCGAACGAGAAGGAATATTTGGCAGCAGCTTTAATGCATGGCTTTACACATGAAACGATGGGAGCTCCAATATTAATGTTAGACGGACCTCATGGGATTGATTACGAGCTTCAAAGTATTACTGGAAAGCGATTCAAAGAAGTTTTAGTGGCAGGACGATTAAGAGAATTTGATCATATGATCATGGCTACTCATTTTAAGGGCCATTCGAATGCGGGATTTGGTGGCGCCATTAAAAACCTTGGAATCGGTTGCGTAACTAAAGGAGGGAAGGTCCAAGCTCACATGGGGAAGAAGTTCGAGCTTGACTTCAGTAAATGTGAACCAGAATGTACCAAATGCATCGATGTATGTCCAACGGGGGCTATGTCTAAAGATAATGACCTTATATTGAAAAAGGATTGGGATAAATGTCGATACTGTTATATGTGCAGATCTGTATGTGATAAGAAGGTTATTGATACCGGATCATCCACTCGGGAGCAGTTTATTATGCAAATGGTAGATAATGCAAAGGGTGTTGTGGATTACTTTGGAAAAGATAAGATATTTTACATCAACTATGCTATAGATATTACGTGGCAATGTGATTGTGGTTCATCGGATGTCCCCTTCGTTCCAGATATAGGCGTCCTCTCATCATTAGATCCTGTTGCTTTGGACCAGGCATGCATTGACCTCGTACATGACTCATATATTAACCCGCACTCCGCCTTAGCCGATATTGATAAATTTTCTTCAATGCAAACTAAATCAGACTGGTTTTCGTATATTCCTCGTTTTGATCCAAAATCAGGTGAGCTAGATATTAATAAAGAAGGTATCCCTTCAAAACATTGGGAGCTTCAATTAGAAACTGCTGAAGAATTAGGTCTAGGAACAAGATCATATAACATAATAAAAGGAAAAGTGAATAAAAAAAATGATCATGATCATTAGAAGTAGACTAAAAAATTACTCTCTATTCAAAATAATAAAATAAAAAAATAAATTAAAAAGAATTACGACGATACATTCAAATTCTTAAAAGTAATGTAGGGAAAATAGGAATCTTCATTGTATTCACGTTCTTTAGATATATGCACGCAATTTTTTATCATCTCCAATACATTTCCGCTTACATTTCCAAGTTTAATAGGATATTTGAATTCACCGTCTTTTATATAATATCCATTGCGTATTTCCGCCCCAAAATAGCCTGAAATTATATCAGGATTTAACCAGGAAAACTTTTGGATATAATAACCTTCTTTTATTTCGGAAATCATTTCTTTTAGTGAGATATCCCCTTCTTTAATGATAAAATTACTAATTCCATTTGCCACGGAGCCATTATCCCCCCTTTTTGCATTTCCTGTTGAATTGGTGTCCTCTAATAACGCATATTTATGATCATATAGATGATTTTTGAAGATTCCATTCTCTATTACCTTTGTTTTTTGGTGTGGAACTCCTTCTGCATCCCATGGATTTGAACTTAGACCTCCTTCAAGTAAGCCATTATCATCGAGAGTAAAGTGATCACTTGCTACTTTTGCGTCCACATCAAGCCTTGATAACTTTTCATAATGAGCTCTTGCTAATGAATGTAGTCCGACTACGGGATTAATAGCTTCCTTTAAAACACGTGGCGGAAAGATTATAATAGCTTCCTTATTTGATTCAGGTACTTTTGCTTTTAGGGTATCACGGGCCAATTTTGCCCATTCTTGTATCCTCTCATCAAATTTTAAATGATCCCTGTTTTTATAATAACCTACATCCCAGAATTCAGATAATGAACTATTCAATTGAGCTTTTAAAGATAATTCTATAAAGTAAAACGTTTTTACCGAATTTACATCAATATTGTTACTGTTCCGTAGATAGCTATTGTGAGTATGAGTTCTAAATCTTCCAAAAGGCGCCTCAACTTCTTTTTGACTGGCACAATTCGAAATTAATTCATCAACTAAATCATTTTTCACTCCTAGAGGGTCCTTAAGTAGTTTATCCTCAGCTATCCGAATAGTAGTGCAGGCCTTTTTCTCAGGTAGATGATACTTAGGACCAGTGTTTACTTTTGATAACCCGACACATTGAGCAATATTTCTTTCGAGTTGGCTTGGATCAAGAGAATTTCCTTTTATAACTCCCACTCCCGTACTGTCTTGACGTTGAGAAAGAATTCGGATAAAATAGGCAAAGTCACTTATTTCCCTTTCAAGATCTCGCTTATTTTTGAGAAGCATGGTTTCATAAATATATCTCTGAATAAGAAATATCTCGTACTCTTCTATCTTTTGTGATTTCAGCGCATTTTCAATTATATCTAATTTTTTCTTTGTCATTTTATAATCACCCCGGACTAATTAATGCATTTTTTGCTCTAACATATACCCCTCCGTCCGTCACCGGCACGAGATCCTCAGATCCCTTCCCACAGATCCCTGCATCAAGGTGAATGGGGTCGTTGCTCACCGCATCAATATTTTTTAATAGATCAAGTACAGCACCACTTAGAGCTGTTGCTTTCAATAATTTTGCTCGCTCCCCATTCTGGATGAGAAAAGCCTTCTTGCAACTACATTGCATACCGCCCCCGAGCGGGTCCTCCATACCGAAGCTCCCGTGCACAAGCATTACCCCATTTCGTATTTCCGAGATCATTTCGTCTAGGCTATAGTCGCCGGGACCAAAGTAAGTGTTTGTCATCCTGGGATTTACTGGATGGGCAAAACTTTCTCTTCTCCCATTACCTTGGGGTTTTGCTTTTAATACAGAGGCAGATCGTCTATCATAGATAAAATTCTTTAAAATTCCCTTTTCGACTAATATATTATTTCCTGCTCGTATTCCCTCATCATCAAAATAGTAAGAACCGAACTCATTTAAATAGGACGGAGTATCATATATGGTACAGATATCGGATGCGACTTGCGTGTTTAAGTGTTGTTTAAGATAACTTCGATCTCTTAAAATTTGATCGGCTTCCAAACCGTGTCCAAAACTTTCATGGGCTATCATTCCTGCCATTGAAGGATCTAAGATAATCGTATGCTTTCCTGAAGGCGGAAGTTCTGCTTTCAACATATCAAGTGAGTTATTAATCGCACCATCTATTGCTTGATTGTCTACTAAATCCATAATTTCATATCCCATCTCTCCTGATTTTATGAAATAATCATAATCAACTACGTTTTCTTCCTTTGCTATTGGTATAATTCCAATTCTTACTCTCGGAATTACTTGTCGTAATTGGCATCCTTCATTATTAACAAAAATACGCTCAGTAAAGGTTTCTAAATAGATTACTTGTGCTTGAATTATTCTTTTATCATACTTCATAACGTAATCAAAGATTTCTCGAATTCTTTTTACTTTCTCTTCAATAGGAATAGTTAACGGATTAATTTTGGGTTTAAGTTCTTTATTTAATTTCCAACTTTCAAATTCTGCGATTTTTTCACCTTTATTTTTTACTTTTGAAATTCTTTTCTTAATCATCCCAATATCACCGCTCTCATCGACTGCTACCTCTTCCCAAATCCCGGTAAATGTACGTGCTACAATCCCAGATATTTTGGTGTTTATGGTAATATCTTCGGAAGAGGGGGTTTTTCTTATAGTCGTTGACGAACTTGAATCATAGAGAATGTCGAAGTATTGATCGTTACGAGAATAACTATTTGTGATTTCATTAAAAAGAGAAAAAATCTCATCATATGATGTTTCATTCATTTAACATCCCTTTGTTTTTAACCATAAATTTTATTTAAAATAGAATAAAATTAGTTGAAAGTAATTAAACCATACATAAATAGGTTTAGGTGATGAAGTAAAGATAAGAATTAAGAAGAATGAGACAAAGTTATTCTTCTTCTATTGTTTCGGTCGGTAACCGTTGTTCGTCTTTTTTCTCGACATGCGAAATATTGGATTTTTCTTCTAAAAAAGTTAATCGTTTTTCTAATATGGTTAAGGTTTCTATAACATTATTCATAGTTTTAACAAGTTCTCTTACATCATTCTGTGTTTCTCCTAGTTGATTTAATAAAAATGCTGTTACATTGGATTCTTTTACTGGTTCCGTTAACCAATTAATTAAATTACGGACAAAATTTTGATTATCTAAGGAATTAATTCCTATATTTTTATCATTTGTAAAGATATCAATATCACCAATAGCAACTACTTTTCCTTTTCCAAACTCGTTAAAAGCGGCAATTATTTGACCTTGTTCCTTATCCTTTATCCACTTTCCAGTCATGTTGTTATATATCTCAGACCAAACATCAACATCATCGGTAAGAAATAGTGGTTTTGCTTTTTTATTAAGGAAAAGAGAACACGCACCTCCAATAATGATTTCTCTTAATCCTTTCGTTATCTCATGATTTTGGAACTTCTTAATATGAACTATACTTGATCGATTTTGATTTATATGATTTAATTCTTTTATAAGATTTTTTTCAAAAAAAATACCAAAATGCATTCCAGAAAAATCATTAAGATTTGTTTTTTGAAGATAATCAGCTCCATATTCGCTTACTAAGAGTAGATTACCTCCAACTCTTACAAAATCACAAATAGTTTTTATTTCAATATTGGAGAAATAATCATCAATAGGATTGCCAATTACTAAAATATCAATATTCTGTAATACTTTCGATGTTAATTCTTGATTCTCATTTACTTTTATGAGTAAATTTGCCTGTTCAAGAAGAAATAAAAAGTCAGAAAAATCGTCCTCATAAATGTTAAGCATTTCATTATGAGATAAATCGAAAAGAATAGTTCTTTCAAGCATATTACTATAAATCTCAAGATAATTCATCTATAAAAATGATTCTATATCCGAAATTTTTAACTATAAACTTTTTAAATTTTAAAGAATAATCCATTTTGGAACATATATAGAATATGGGTTTAGGTAAAAAGCCCTTTTTTCACTAGATAATGAATAAAAGTTTTACTTTATGAATGGAAAGCAGAATATGAATAATTCTAACAATAATATAGCTGTTTGTGGGCTTTCTTGGGGCGATGAAGGCAAAGGAAAGATAACGGATTATTTATCTCAAAAGGCAGATATTGTTGTACGATTTAATGGAGGGAACAATGCCGGTCATACCATCGAAGCGAATGGAATTAAATACAAATTCAAACTCATTCCCTCTGGAGCGCCTTTAGAAAAGGAATTGATAATTGGGAATGGTTGTGTTATCGATCCTAAAGTTCTCCTTGAAGAAATAAAGAATTTGAAAAGTTTAAACAAAAAAGTCAATTTAAAAATCAGTTCTACCGCCCATGTGATTTTTCCCTTTCATATTTCTTTAGATGGTTTAGAAGAACAATCAAAAGGTAAATACAAAGCAGGGACCACTAAAAGGGGCATAGGACCTACCTATTCCGATAAAGCCGCACGTTGGGGTATCCGAATTTTTGATATGATCCATCCTGATATCTTAAAACCAAAATTAGAAAAATTGTATAATATCAAAAAACGTATAATAAATACTTATGATCCTGACTGGAACATGGATTTAGATGAGATTTATGAAGAATATGTACATTATGGAGAACGATTAAAGCCCTATGTTATAGATACTGCATATTATTTAAATGAGGCTATAGATCATAATAAGAAGATAGTGTTTGAAGGTGCTCAGGGAAGTTTATTAGGAATCGATCATGGAATGTATCCCTTCGGTACATCTTCTAATGCAAACGCTCTCGGTATATGCGCAGGGACGGGAATTCCTCCTAAAAAGATTGGAAAGGTTATAGGGATAATAAAGGCATACACTTCCCGAGTAGGAGAAGGTAAATTTCCTACAGAATTATTTGATAATGTGGCTGAACAAATTAGGGAGCAAGGACATGAATATGGAACAGTAACGGGGCGACCAAGAAGAGTTGGATGGCTCGATCTCTTTAATATTAAATACGGAGTAATGATCAATGGCATTGATACTGTTGCTATTACCTTATTAGATGCATTGCAGGGAATTGACCCGATAAAAGTGTGTATTGGATATGAATTAGAGGGTGAGTCTCTTAGTAGTTGGCCGATTCATCATGAGATTATTGAAAAATGCATACCAATTTATAAAACCTTTAAAGGATGGCCTTCAATATCTAAAGAAGAGTGGACAGGAATAGCAAAAGGTGGATACGAAAAGTTACCAGAATCCATGAAACAGTATATCCAATTTATTAAGGATGAGCTAAAGACAGATGTTTCTATTATTTCAATTGGTCCTAATAGAGAACAAACTATAATTTTAGATGAGAATCTTTTTTAATTTATTTCATTTTCATTGGTTTTATTCCTTAGTTTCTTTTTATATATAATCACGGAAAAAAAACCGAAATCTTTTTTATTGTACCAGAAATTAATAGATTATAAATAGTATTTATACAATTTTTAGTAGAAATTCCTTAATTTTTAGTGAATATTATGAAATTATTAAAAACAAAGAAAAATGAGTTAATTGAGATTCAAGAAGAACATTTAGCCACAACTCTCAATGGAACCAAAATTTTACATGATTGTGTTATGCAATTTGTTAACAAAAAACTAAAGAAAGCCGATTTAGAGCAAGTCATTCAATCTGAACAAAAATGTGATCGTTTAAAAGAAAAGTTTACGCAAATACTTTTTAAAGAAAAACGTGCTCTACCATTTTTAGTAGAAGATAGATATGCTATAATGATGAAAATTGATCAAATTAATGATATGACGGAATTTTTTGCACGATTTTTGCAAGTATATCCCTTTGAGTTATATGATGATATAAAGGATGACTTTAAATCTCTATGTGGGTATTGTATGGAAACCGTTGAAATACTAATAAATTGTGCTACATTGGTTGAAGCTGATTTTGATAGTGCATATAAAAAAACATTCGATGTCGAAGAAGTAAGAAGAAAAGCACGAAAGGCAAAGTTTGATTTATTAGAAACTGTTTTTAAGAAAAAAGAGGAACCTACAAGGGTTTATCTGACTTCAAAGTTAGTTACCTATATTTATGAAGTGGCTTCCTGGGCTGAAGACGTTTCAGATTTTTTGAGAGGTTTGATAATTAAGTATCCAAGCCGTTAAAAGAATAAAGGAGAAGTAAAATGGGTTTATCAACTTTAGTGATTATTTTCATTATTATTTCTGTATTAATTTCCTTCTCTATCGGTGCTAATGACGAAACTATGGCTACGATATATGGTTCAAAAACGCTTAAAATGAAAGAAATCTTAATCTTAGCTATTATTTTTGCGATTTTAGGAGCATTTCTGCTTGGAGGATCAGTAAGTGAAACTGTGGGCAAGGACCTCTTGTTTTTTGAAGTAAGCAACCCTGTCGTATTGACAATATTAATATCTACTGCCATTTGGCTAATATTATCATCCCTTTTAGGCCTTCCTATTAGTACAACCCATGCTACCATTGGTTCAATAATAGGAGTTGGATTATTGTTAGGAGGTGGAGGCGGTGTTAATTGGCTCACTATTTTAGAAATGGCTTTATGGTGGTTATTGTCGCCTATAATAGGTTATATTGTAACCTATTATGCGTATAAATTTATCCATACGTCAGTAATCAATAAATTATCAGGATTTAGAAATTATGAACGAGCTGAACGTATCTTCTCATATATTTTATTGATTGTTATATGCTGGACGGCTTTTTCTCGGGCAGGAAATGACTGTTCAAATGCCGTCGGCATTGTTTCTGGTTTAGAGCTCGACCTCAATTTTATATTATTAATTGCAGGTATTAGTTTAGCCAGTGGGATTGTAGTTATTGGCAGAGGAGTAATTAAAAATGTTGGGACGATTACGGAATTACATCCTAGTACAGCTTTTGCCAGCGAGATTCCAACGGCTGTTATTTTATTTTTTGGAACAATATTAGGTATTCCTTTATCAGGATCTCATATGTTAGTGGCATCCTTAGTTGGTTTGTCGAAAGCAAGAAGAGCCCCGATGAGCAGAGGCTTATGGAAAATTGTACTAATATGGTTATTAACATTTCCTGTCGCAGCTATCCTATCAGCTATTCTCTACTTTCCGATAAATCTATTTATTTGATTAA
>CAYUTF010000088.1:0-12958 GCA_964447495.1 uncultured archaeon | reverse complement strand
CGCGTAAATGATGCCTCTGAATATTCGGCAACATATGGCACTATTTCTGGTGGCGTAGCGGAAATGGATAACCTTAATATGGTCTACTTTAATGTTACTGCTGAATTAGTTAATGGATATTATGTCAATTGGGTTGAATTTGAGGTAGATACCACCAAATGGTTTTGGGTTTTCAAAGACATATTTGCTGCTAGTACGCAGTGGCTTGATTTTCAAATATATGCGGGAGCCAATGAATCTATTCTAGAGCATTATATATATCTTTATTATGGGGATGGTACATTAGATCCTAGCGATCCTTATCAAGTAAAAGAATTAAATAATGCTCCCATCATAGCTGAAACGCGGTTTGAGTATGGCGCTGCAAATTTTACTGCGGATCATAAGCTCAAATTTGTGCTTTATGCGAATAGTTCTTCCCCGTTTACATCACACATTGATAGTTTACATTTAACTCCTTATTACAATATGACTAATTCTGTTGCAACTGTTTCTTACCCTTATACTTCTATTAATAGCTATCAAATCGAGTGGTCGTTTGGTCCAAGTTTCAATAATGCTTCAGATCATAGAATGTTTGAAATAAAGATTCCAAAAAGCGAATTAGAGCATTACGATCCGGGACACCATTTAGGGATTATCGTAGGAGGGTATGGCACCATGAGTTTTGTGGGGAGTAATTATTGGGTATTTTCTGCAACTGATATCAACATTCAAGAACAATTTAGCGATTCTTACCTCTATTACTTCATGTTTGGTTGTGTGGCACCTAGTGATTTCCCATTAATTCCTGGTTATAACCTTTACTTAATTCTTGTTCTTTTAGGAGCTACTATGGTACTATTAATTAATAAGAAAAAAATGCTCAAATAATTTTTTTTATTTTTCTTATCTATTTTATTATATGCAAATTCAGTTCTAATGGTTTGATTCTTTAAATGATAGAACTATGAATAATATGATACCAATAAGGAGTATAATAGTATATTTAACATTTAAAGCTTTAAAATAATATCTCCAGAACATTTTTCATACGAGTTTAATAGGCACATATCAATTTCAGGTTCGATGGTATGGTCAATTCCCAAAGCATCTAACCAGCAACTAATACGATAAATAACTCCACATTCATATTGCTTGCTAAATCCAATCATTTTCATTCCATTGTAAGCAAAGCATTGGTTCATTTCCCAATGAATCCGATTCTTTTCAGGGAAAGTATACTCAAAATCCATAAAATCTCCTTTTAATATACTAAATGCATCATCTATAAAGCTTTTTAATTGCTCAAACGTCTTAATTTTTAGTTTCTCTTGTCCCATTGCTTTCTTTATTCGTTGCATCTCAAGTACCGAGAGACTTTTGATAGCCGCTTTATTTAATCTGTTAGCAGTATCAATACCTAATTCACGGGCGCAATTATAAAACCATGATCCATCATGAGTCATCCAACATTTTACGAGGAGTTCTTTTAACTGTGTTTTATCAAGTTGATCAAACAACATCATTAGTATAATATTTTGAATTAAGCATTTATTAAGATTTAATTTTAGATACAATTTTAGAGATTTAATTCAAATTGCACGAATTCTTCAAATTCAGTTATTTGGATAGTCTAATGTTAATAATAAAGAAAAGTAGCATATCATAATTTATAACTTGAAGAAAGCGTTTTGGAAGTTTGAGTTAAAATTTTTTTCTTAAGCGCTTAGATGTAATAATTTCAGGATTTTTAATCAGATTCTATCAACATATTGTAAAGAAAAAAAATATTAATTAAATTCTAAATAGTACAAATTATACCTATTAACATTATTTTACTTTTTCTTGGCTGGAGCTTTCTTTTTTGCTGGAGCCTTCTTTTTTGCTGGAGCTTTCTTTGCTGGAGCTTTCTTTTTTGCCGGAGCTTTCTTTTTTGCCATAATTCCTCTATTACCCTTATTCTGTTGTTATTGTTAAATATATTTTTAATTGTAATTTAATCAAATATTTTCATTATTAAATGTTATTATTTTTTCTATTCAATTTAGAAAAATACCTTGCCTAACCACACTCTAAACAAAATGGTCGTGATTTGAATAGAAAAATATGGAAGATATAATATATAAAAAAGGGGTCAAATTATTACTTGTTTAACTATGCTTTATTCATGATCTCATCAAAACTTTTAAGCTTGCGCAATGGTTCAAGAAGGTTCTCTTCTTTATCTAGAAGTAATACCAACTCTTTATCAAGAATGACTGCGCGTTCCAAAGTATCTAACGCATCATCAATGTTTCCCATTTTTTGAAGAACTAGAGAAAGATGAAGCCATGTCTCAACATCATCGGGTTCTAAATCCAATACCTTCTCATACATTTGTATTGCTTCTTGAAATGCTTCTTCTTTTTCATACGAAAAACCTAACCCAAAATAAGCATTACTAAATTCAGGATCAATTGATATTGCTTCTTTAAAGTGCACTATTGCTTTATCGAAATCATTATTGTCAATATGTATTAGACCAAGATTAAACCATGCAATCTCATGCTGAGGGTCAATTTCTATTGCTTTCTTGAAAGCTTTTAGTTCTTCACTGCTATTTCCCGCAAATCCATGAGCCATACCTAAATTATTCCATAATTCCGCATCCTTGGGCTTTAATTTTAACGCTTCTTGAAATAATTCTATTGCCTCATCATAGTTTTCCTTTTTTCCAAGAGCCGCACCGAGATTAAATAAAATATCCGAATCAAGGGGATTTATCTCTAATGCTTTTCTATAAGCCTCAATTTCGGCATCTACATCACCATTTTGCCCAAGTGCTACTCCTAAGTTAACCCATAACTCCGAATTTTTCGGGTTCAACTCTAAAGCTTTCTTATAAGATTTTATTTCTTCACTCAAGTTGCCTTGCATTCCAAATGCTAATCCTAAATTGATCCACGCTTCAATATTAGCCGGATCTAAAACGAGAGCTTGTTTAAATGCATTGATAGCACCTTTAATATCACCATTCCCTCCACAAACTAAACCACGATTAAACCAACCTTCTGCGTCGTTGGGATCTTTCTTTTGTATGTTCTCTTCGTACTTCATTTTATTAATGAGTTTGCCATCTTATAAAAAAGTTTTATTTCTGTAAAGATACAGATTGGTAGTAAAAATCATTATTGCTGAAATGAAGCAATTTTTGAAAATAAGATTATGAATTCGCTTTTCTCTTATGAAAAAATTGAGGTAAGGAATGCAAAATATTAAATAGGGTTATTTTTATATAGATTTTACCGGATAAGGTTTCGACAAAATTACCACATAGTTTAGGGTTTAGGTATCGGAAATGACGTATGATGCAATCTTCAAAATAGTTATTTTTGGCGATGGGGGATGTGGTAAGACCACTTTATTGAAGAAGTATATAACAGACTTATTTATATCCGATACAAAAATGACAATTGGAGTCGATTTTGAAACTAAGAGCCTGAGACTTGATGGATTTGAAGTAAAACTAATGATCTGGGATTTTGGTGGAGAAGAACGCTTTCGGTTTATTTTTCCTAACTATTTATGTGGTGCGATGGGAGGCATCTTAATGTATGATATTACGGATTATTCCTCCCTCTCACATGCATTAGATTGGCTAACATTAGTAAATGCAAAGAATAATCAGCTCCCAGTTATATTAATTGGGGGAAAAGCAGATTTAGATGTCTTGCGGGAGGTTCCTTATAAAGAGGGATTGAAGATTGCAAAGAAAATGAACCTCCATGCCTTTTTTGAATGTTCGAGTAAGACGGGAGAGAATATCGAAAAAATATTTCAGAGCTTAGTAAAAACTATGCTCAACATTGCATTTATCTAAGAATATTTTGTGTGTTCTTGTTTGATATAATTCTTGTTCATACTATACTCTTTTAATGATGATTTTTCGTAAATATATAAAGGAGTAATTCATAATTATGATAGAAATTAGAAGAAGATTTAAAATTCTTCTCATTATTTTCATTTAAGTTGGAAATAAATATATGCAAATTATCTATTATCTAGGATATATTTTATCAGAAAGGATCGGAATATCAGTAGCGGCTTCACGGGGATTAATAAAATTAGCAATCAAAGATCAATTTGGTCCTTTTAAAAAATTGGAGACGTTAGGGGTAAGAGATTTTCAAAATTTTATCAATAATGCACTTAAAAAAAGGCTCCAAAATTTAAGTATCACTAATTATCAAGAAATTGTACAATATCTCTTAGATGAGGTCTTGAAAAATCAATCAATAATAACTATGGAGAAAATATAAGGAGGAAAATTAAAATGTTATTTCAAGTTGAAATAATCTTCAATTACTCGCTACAAGTAGTATGGATCGTTCTACAACTTGTCGTGGCAATATTTTTATTAAAAAAAATGTTAAAAACCAAAAGATATAATCTCGTTCCCTTAATTCTATTTCTGATAATTAGCAGTCTTCGCATTTTTTTTATTGTGATTATTCCATCGTTATTTCCGATTTACTTACTCCTAATCCAATTTCCAAACATCCTTTTAATAATATTTACCAAATTAACCTTTTATAAGTATAAAAAGAGCCCTTTTACAATCCTGCTTCTTATCCTTATTATTGTAAGAAGCATAGATTTCATAATCAGATTAAATTTCAATATTTCTATTCCCATGACTTATGCTTTAAATGAATCTGATTTGATATTTTATTATTATATCCTCTTCTCAATAACGATATCGTTTTTGCTTTCTCACGGATGGCTAGGTATCATTTCCCTTCGGTACTATAGATCACTTAAGTCCGAAAACATAGAGCCTTGGATAAAAAAGCGGTATTATTTGATTAGCATTAGCTCTCTAGCTTATGCTTTAAGCATATTTATATACTATTTCATACCTCATAACGTGATAGGGATTTATGCCTTCCCAAATAATATATTCTCATATATAATACTAGGATTCACTATTTTTTATTCACTATGTACATTTGTTGCGTGGGTTATGCCTAAAAAATTAAAACGATATTTCAATAAAGATTTTCAAATAATTGAAGAAAAAGAGCTTACAGAAGAGGAACTTTTAGAACGTATTAATAAAGAACGTATAAATAAAACTAAACCAGAATTATGAAAAGAGAAAAATAATAATAATCATTCATTTCTTTTATTATGATTTCAAATCTTGTCTATTTCATAATATCAACGTTCAATAGTGTATGATTAGATTCCTGTTTAATACTTATCCTTAAATGCTAAAATAGGATATTACTAATTATAAAGTAGTTATTTACTATTATATTAAATCTTACAGCAAATTTTACGGTGGGGTATTATAAAGCTAAAAAAGAGATATTTTAAATTAATTTGTGAAATTTCAATTATCCTGAATATAGTCACTCTCGTTTCTGGAAGTATTTACTATAGTTTAGCAACAACCAGTTTTTTTTGGCTATGGAATCTTCTGGGGATTATCTTATTTATTACTTGGATTTTAGACATAGCATTAGTCTACTTCAATGATAAAGTGATCCTGAAGGCTAATATTATTGGAAAAAAAATAAATCGATTTAGCTATTATATGTTGATCTTTATTATAATAAGCATGGGGGTATACACGCTCTACAGTCTAACTTCAGCTTATCTTGCTTCTTCTCCACTTATGTTTCTTATTTTGGCATTAATAGCATTAATTGGAATTGCTACTTTTGGAGTATTATTAGCATATTTTGATATAATAAACATAGATAATAGGAGTGTAATGCATTTTGAATAAGCTTAAGATTATAAAAATATTATTAGGAGGGCTTTGTTCTGGGACGCTCATATTTGGTTTTTATATAATTTATATTTTATTTACGGGAGGGATAGATCCCTTTTCAAGAGTATTTGGAGTTATTATCCCCCAACTTCTTACTTTTCAAATCATTATCATGTTTGCAACTACAATTCTATTCCTTAAATTAATAAATAAACAGAAGAGACGTAAGTTGCATTTGAGTATTGCGATAACTGGCATGGTACTTACAATTATGATGAGTCTTCCCATAATAACGACACCGATCTCAATTTCTTACGCAGAATCTGAGTTTTCAGTGGCTTTTGGGGAAAATTGGGAACATCAAATCCCAGATGATGTAAAAAGCAATTATTTTTTATCCTCTCCATTTACGTTTGGACCTGCATTTCTGGGATGGCCTGGTAGTGAATGTAGAGTGGATCGGGATATAGAATACTATGATGATGGAGAGATTCGCCTTCTTTTTGATGTTTACATGCCGATGGAAAGTAATCCAAATCTTCCGGGAAACCGAAGTACTATAATCATGATTCATGGAGGTGGTTGGGCGACTGGTGATAAAGGGCAGGGAACTTTAATTATAAAATATTTAGCTGCTCAAGGGTATGTGATCTTTGATATTCAATACGGTTTGATCGACATGCCGGACGTACGCGAATACTTTAGCGCTGCGGGATTTGATCCGAGAAATATCGGAGAAAATATCACCATTAAAGATCAAGTACGGCATATAGGGAATTTTACTAAACAGTTGGTTTCAGATTATGCTACCACGTATAATGCAAATCTCGATAGTTTATTCATAATGGGCGGCTCTGCGGGAGGTCATCTTACGGGAGTAGTAGGGTTTGGATATAATGAAGGAGAAGGTATTTATTCGGAATATTACAATAATACATTTGCTAAGAATTTGACAATAAACGCAATCGTTCCACTGTATCCTGGAAATAATATAAGAGAGATCGCTTCAGGGTTGGGCGACAAGCTCTTAGGAGTGCCTTATACTTCGCCTTCGAATATATTTGAAGCCTTTACGCCCTCTAAATTAGTCGACGCAAATGATCCACCAGCACTTATTTTCCAAGGTATGTCTGATGCTTTAGTTCAACCTTATATGTCAGAAGAAATCGAAGTTGCAATGGATCTGGCTGGAGTAAAATGTTGTAGATTATTATTTCCTTTCGCTGGACATGCGAATGAAATGCTGGTGAATAATCCTTATGGTCAAGTCTGGCTTTATTACTTGGAACGATTCTTATACTTAAACCAATGAATTCCCCATCTTAAGGATGAGGTGTCAATCAAGATAGTGACTAGTGGTAAGATATAATATCATTCTCATCGCATTATTTATACCCTAAATCTTACCCAAATCATTTTTTGTCGTGAGCTTAATAACGAAAATAGGGTATAACTTCGAAATTCATACGTAATTAGATATGAGATATTTGCAAATCAACGTTAACTTTTATATATAACTTTAACCTATTACTAAAGTAATCATATATTTACTAAAATGTGAGAATCCATGAATGGTAGAAATTCAATAAAAAAGAGAGCAATATTAGCCTTAATTCTATTGATTTTTCCTTGTTTGATGATATCTAGCTTGATCTCTGTGTATGGTGCATCGTTTGTTGTTACACCCAGTTTTCAAGACGAGCTATCATCGGAAAATGTAAAAATTGCGTTTGCTAGTTCTGGAACAAATGATATGAGTCCGAATAATCTTTTGCCAGGAGATATAATCCTATTAGGGACGGATGACACCTTTTTTGATTTTTTAATTCCCGGAAAATGGTCTCATACGGTAATTGTTGGGGGAATTGCGGGATATCATGAAGTTTGGGCTGTAGAAGAGGGTATGTGGGTACCCCAAGGAGAGACATGGGTGGTCCACTCGACAAAAGATTCTATTGACTCGGGGTTAAGGACATCTCGTTTCAATAATGTTGTAAATAACCATGCGGGAAATGTAGTTGCAATGCGAGTTCTAAAACCAGGAGGATATTTAATGAGTGCCTCTGAACGTCAAGCGATTGTAAATTTTGCGGTAAGTAAAATCGGTTTAGATGAGGGTTATGATTGGAATTGGCTTGGTAAACAAGTCGGTATTGATACAGCAGATCCAGAAATTGCGCCTGATGGATATTATTGTTCAGAATTAGCGTGGGCAGCGTACAAATCAGTGCTAGGGATAGATCTTGATGGTGATTTCTCACCCTTTAATATTGGAGTTTCCCCAGAAGATCTTTATTGGTCCCAATATGCTCAGGTAATCGCATTAGAAATGAATTCTGATCCTAATGGTAATAGTGTACCTGGTGGTGCGTATGCTGTGGATGCATCTAATGATTTGTATAAATTAACAGTATATATTGATGAGGTATACTATGATGATGAGCATGAAGGGTGGCTTATGGGAGATGGCGAGATGTATCTTAAGCTTTGGATTGGTGAAGCATACTTCCCAAGCTGTGCTGCGGGTGGTGATCTAAATGATAATCATCTTGATAAAATTGACGATGCGGGAGATGATTATGAAAAAGCAGGAAGCCATGAAGCGTTAGATTGGAATAATTATCACTTTGCACTTCTTTCTTACAATTCATATTGCAAAGTTAGGGTTCAGGCGTCAGAATATGATTCTACTTCCGGTGATGATGACTATCCTATATTTCAATGGTGGTGGAGCCCATCATCGTGGCATAATTATATAAATAATGGATGGTACTGGTCAGGGTCTCGCTATGATATGGGAGACTGTCGATATACAATCTGGTTTAAAATAGATTCAGTCTTTTAGATTATAAAGAGACAATTAAATGAAATTTTAAATTTCAAATCTTTTTTTCTTTTAATATTCTTTTTTGGTCTCATAAGAAAATTCAAGTTAAAGCTAACGTATTAATATTTTATAATAGGGAGTTTTACATTATGGCTAAAATCTACTATATCAACTAAATACGAGTTGAGATTTACGGCTAGAATTGTCCATTTTGAACTAAATGTCAAGGATATTGATAAAACGATGGAGTTTTATAAGAATGTATTTGGCTGGAAAATTGAGAAATGGGAAGGTCCTATGGATTACTGGTTAATCATGACGGGAGATGAGAGTGAACCAGGAATTGATGGGGGTTTAGGTTTAGCAGAGGAAGATTTTCCTTCAGTGGTTAATACAGTCGATGTGAAAAATGTAGATGCTATTGTTAAAAAAGCAGAAGAAAATGGTGGCAAGATTGTCCGCCCAAAACATGCGGTCCCAGGAGTTGGTTGGTTAGTTTATATTAAAGATTTCGAAGGAATTGTCACAGGAGTCATGCAGGAAGACCCCACTGCAAAATAATTTCTTTTTTTTTTTAATGAAGATAATCTATTAGACACTTTTTAATATATTTGCTAAAAATTTTTTAATTAGTTTTATTAAATATTATTTATTAAAGGCGTTAGTAATATTAGAATTGAGGATATTATATGTCATTTGATGCTATTTTTAAGGTATGTATTTTTGGGGACGCGGGATGTGGTAAAACTGCCTTAGCAAAGAGATATATGACGAATCGATTTGTATCCGATACACATATGACAATTGGAGTGAGCTTAGAGACAAAAAAACTTAAGATCGATAAAAAGAATATCAAATTGCAGATTTGGGATTTTGGTGGAGAAGAACGCTTTCGATTTTTCCTTGGAGGTTATATAAAAGGTTCACATGGAGGCATTATGATGTATGATATCACAAATTCAGCATCACTTAGCCATGTGGATGATTGGCTTTCGGTGATTAGAGAGACTAATCAGGATTTTCCAATTGTATTAACTGGAGGGAAGGAAGATTTAGAAGAAGATCGGCAAGTAAGCATTGAAGAAGGTAATGATTTTTCGAAATCACGAAAATTAAGTACATTCTTAGAAACATCTAGTAAATCAGGGCATAATGTAGAAAACCTTTTTGAAACTTTAACGACTCTTATGCTCGAGACTTATAATACTTCATGGCGGTAAGCTCTATTATTAATAACTAAAAATTTACAGAAATGTTTGTTATAGTACACGGAAAGAAAGTTTTAGTTAAGGATCACACCTTATACTTAGGAAATATGCAATTATATAATATCTCTCAAATTAAGGGATTGGAAAAAATTACTGATTTAAAAAGTCTGATTCTCTTTAAAAACCATATTTCTCTTATTGAAAATTTAGATTCAATATTTAATTTAGAAAAGTTGAATCTCTATGGCAATAAAATAACCAAGATTACAGGTTTGGAGCACCTTCGAAGATTAAAGATTTTATATCTTTCAAATAATGAAATTGAGCAAATAGAGGGATTAACTACTTTGACAGATTTAGAAGTTCTTTCACTGGAAGATAATAAGGTAAAAAGAATTAAAGGATTAGATAAGTTAAAAAACTTAAGGGATTTGAATTTATATGGTAATTGTATATCGAATATTGAAGGCCTTGAAAACCTCGCTAAATTACAGAAATTAAGAATTGGAAATAACCCTATACCCGAAAAAATAATAGAACAATGTGGTGGGCTTGATGAATATGGGTATGCGCTTTTTACTCAAAAGTTTGTCAGTTTTAGTTAATCTCAGGTATTATATCTTTAGTTGAAATTCTCTATACTTATGTGTGTACATCAAGGCATAATATTACTATATGGACATTCAGAGATAACATAAAGAAAAAAGAAGTTCTTAACCTATATATTAAAAAAAAAGGCTTTCAGCACATTATTAAATCTATAATAATTTAATAATGTGTTATATTTTGAACAACCCATTTATTGACAAGCTCAATATCTTCAACATTTTTTACCCCTGTCGATTTGTCGAGAAGAACTATGAGAACCTTATCATTTCTCCTAATTTTATTCAATATCATATTATCAACTATTTCAATAATAGTCTTATCTTTCATATCAACCGCAAAAAGTTTAAGATTTTCAAAAATTAATTTATCATATTTCCACTCATATTCGATCTCTTCTCTCAAAGTCTTCGAAAATTCTTTTAAATTTTTCTCAATGGCAACCCAACCTTCCAGCCATTTAGTTTGCGATTTATTCAAAACAATAAACTTTCCAACAATCTCTTTAGAACTATATCCTTTTTCAACATGTTGATCACTTTTCATAAGAAGACCCCAAATATTATATTTCTTAAGTAAAAGAAATGTTTCTTAAGAGAAATATTTAATGTATTTATTGTGCATCTTTAATTACTTTGATATTACAGATATATTTTTTTATCCGTTGTAAATGGATAAGAAATCATTTATGGAAACTCTGTTTTATCCAATCATATAAGTATATTTCATAGTTTAATATTTTAATTTCCCACAAAACTTTAAATCAGTATTTAATTAATTAGTCTAATATTGAATGGCGTCCTATTAACTAAATTAAAGAATTTGTCGATAATTTATGTTTGATGTTATAATTTCAGGTGCGGGTCCATCGGGCTCTCAGTGTGCCGATGTTTTAGCTAAAGCAGGATTTAAAGTGGCTTTAATAGAAAAGGATACTACCTGGAGAAAACCTTGTGGGGGTGGGCTTAATCATAAAGTTCTTGATATGTATCCTAGATTGAGAAAATTAAATTTACCAAAAATTAGGACAATAATAATGCATTCTGCGGAATTTCATAAATTAGAATATAAAGCACCAAAGCAATCACGTGGCACTATTATGGATCGTTTAGAGCTTGATAATTATATAAGAAATATGGCTATAGACACTGGTGCAGAAATATTTGATAAAAATCTTTCATATGATTTTATAACAAAAAATCAAACGAAAATTGGAATAAAAACAAGATCACCATCAGGTACGAAGGAGTATTATGGAAAAATCATGATAATAGCTGATGGAATGAGTTCAAAATTAGCTTTTAAATCGGGTATACGAGATAAGTGGAAAATTGAAGAATTGGCAAATGGTAAGTGTGCTATAATGGAAGGGAAACATCAACTTGATGAACAGTCCATCTATATTTACTTTAAACCATTTAAAGGATATGCCTGGATATTCCCATTAGATGAATTGCATTTAAATATTGGTATCTATACCTTTTCTGAGGATAATCTCAATTATAATCTAAATAGTTTATATGAGGATTTTATAAAAAATCCACAAATTAAACAATTTCTTGGTAATTCGGATTATAAAGTATGTTGGTCAGGTGCTTATCCCTTTCCTGTGAATGGAATAATTGAGAAAAGTTTGGTTGATGATCATATCATGCTTGTTGGGGATACTGGTGGTTTTGTTTCTCCAATTAGTGGTGAAGGCATCCAACATGCAATGTTATCGGGTAAAATCGCTGCAGAAACCGCTATATATGCCTTTGAAGAAGAAGACTTTTCTAAAAACACTTTAAAAAAGTATAAAAACCACCCTCAAATAAAAAATCAAGTGAGATCTTTTAAATTGAAAAGTTCCTTGCGGGAGTTTTTTTATAAAGATAATGGAAAGCTTCTTAATAAAATATTTAAATTAGCAGAAAAAGATCCTGAATTTAGGAGTCAGGTTGTAGACATCTTTATGTCAAAAAAAGTTCCAAGTAATGAATTTCTATCGAAAATTCAATAATTTAATTCTTCAAAACGAAAAAAAGTAAGCTTTGCTTATTTCCAATTTCATATGTTTGAGTAATATCTCTTATGGTTTTAAAAATCTTTATAAACAAAATCTTTCATAATTTAACTACATTAAAGTAAAATATAATTAAGAGCTTTCATGAATGTAAACGAACTTAAAGGTAAACCGAGTTTCAATATAAAAAAGTTTTCAGGATATATGTTATGGAAACTTTCAGACGGGTTCCATCTAAGATGGATGAGTAAAAAAGGGAAAAAAGATTCTTTTCAAGGGACCTTAACTTTTCAAGATAAAATAATGATTATCAATAAAGAGAATGTTCAAGCTGATGATAAGATTACAAAAACAAGAAATAATACAATAGAATGGAATGCTCAAGGGCAAGATCAACTTGTAGGTTTTGATTTTCTAACACCAAAGACATTCACTTTAGAAGTGAGATTAAATAAGAAGAAGATCAAAGCAAAGGAAATCTATTTGGGACCAGAAATGATACAACCCGAAGAGAATCCTTTTATTGTAGATCAACCTCTTATTAAAGCAGTAACCGAACCCATATATGAACC
>CAYUTF010000087.1:0-13093 GCA_964447495.1 uncultured archaeon | reverse complement strand
AATATTTTATAGATTAAAATTTTTTTGGAAATCTATGAGTTTTTATAAATTATTTAAAAAACATAACGTGAAACGAAAAAAAACTTTCTTCATAGCATTATGTCTTTTTTTATCAATTATGGTTAGTGGACAATTTTCAAAAGCATTAATATGCCAAGTAATATATTTAAGAACGGATAAAGATTTCTATTATGCGGATGAAGTTATAGAAATTGAAGCTTCTTGGGATTTTGATTATGTTGAAGATGATGACCCTTACTTTCAAATACGTATCTATGATGAATTGGATTCATTACTTTGGAATTCATCAGAATTTGATGGAAAGGGGGTTTTTGAAGAAAATTGGACTATTATCATAAGAAATCTTAATTTAAATTTTAACTACTACTCAAATATTATTTCTATTAAAGCAGTTTATTTCAATGAATTTAATGGAGGGGATATGGAACTAATAATTCTTGAAGCATTATACCTAACGATTTTTAAAAGAAATTTAGCCTGTGAGCTATTTAATTTTACTGAAAAGGTTATTCTTGGTAAGAATTTATCGTTTAACGCTCATTTCTATAGCGATAATACGAATAGTAATTTAAGTGGACATGATATTAATTTCTATATTTTGTCAAATAATTCAATGATTTATCAAAAAACCTATACTTCAAATGATTATGGAATTATTTCCTTATATCTATCATCTATTAATGATATGAGGCTTGGAATAAATAAACTAATCTTTAACGTCTCAAACGGTATTATCTACAATCGAACTGTTTTTTATTATGAAATAGTAGTAGAAAAGACGCCTATATATATTGACATCTTAAAGTATAATAACAAATTTAGAGGTTCTGAACAAATAGAATTAGAACTTTTTTTTTATTATTTTAACGAATCAATTGTCCCATTAAGAAATGAACCCATAAGAGTTATGATTTATGATAATCTTGGCATAAAATACCAGAAAATTTTCAATATTGACACTTTCGGATTTTTAAAAATAAACATTTCATCACCAATTTATGAAATAAATCAAGAAGATTATAGATTTTATCTTCAACTAGTCTACAATGGAAGTAAATTACTAAATTATAAAATTTTAGTTTTAAATTTCGAGATGTTGACGGTTTCTCTTCCTAATTATAATTCCTTGATTTCCTTATTAGTTATTTTAATGGGTAGCGTTTTTATTATAATAGTAATTGCAAATTATATTTATCATTACAAGAAAAAGAAACCAAGATTCAAAAAAGTAAATGAAATATTCTTTAAATTTTGATAAATTATTAAATGAAGGGCGATTTTATAGTAAATTTAAAATTAAGTGAATTTTTTATACATTTCTTATATTAACTTGACCGACATAATCAATATATGATTCTATTTTGAGATATCTATATTTCAATAATCTTTTAAAAAGATTTTAATAGATTATTTTAAAGGGAATTATTAGTTCTTCAATATAAATTATTTATTAATTATAATGAAAAATTTTTACTCTGTATTCTATTAAAAACAATAAGCATCTTAATTCTAATATTAATTTTTTCGGTTATTTTCAATGACTACAGATTATTTTGAGAATTTATTAAAAAAGCCCTCTATTTTTGCTAATGAAAGTGCACTAGATATTAATTATGTTCCTAAAGAATTGCCACATAGAGAGAAAGAACTTACGATATTATCTCAATTATTCTTAACACTTATTACTAACCCAAATTCTATATCAAGAAAAATATTGATAACTGGTAAAACAGGTATAGGGAAAACCGCGACGGTCAAGCTATTTGGAAATATGTTAGTTGAGGCTTCAAGTAAAAGAGATGTTCAAATAAAATATGTTCACATTAACTGTAGAAAAGAAAGAACTAATTATAAAGTTATAATTAAAGTTATTCATTCACTATATAAAAATTTCCCTAAAAGGGGTTATTCTCCTCAGGATATTTTAGAATTTCTTACAGAATATCTTAATAATCATGATATACATCTTTTAATAGTTTTAGATGAGTTTAGCTATTTAATTCATAAAGGAGGGGACTTAATTTATTCTCTCACTAGAATTAATGATGATATGGTCAATGCACAACAAAGAATTTCTATTATTGGGATAGTTAGAGATATCTCATGTATAAATAGTTTAGATGTTAGTACGATGAGTACCTTGCAGAGAAATATATTGAAATTTGAAAACTACACAAAAGCGCAGACATTTGATATTATGAAATATAGAGCAGGAATTAGTTTAAAGGAAAATATAATCTCAGATGATATCATTGAGATGGTATCTGATACTGTTTTTAAAGTGGGAGATATAAGATATGGTTTAAACCTTTTATGGAAAGCCAGTAAATTTGCTGAAAGTAGAAATTTAAAGTATATAACTTCAGAATGTGTTAGAGTTGGAAATCAAGATTTAATATCATTTTCAACTCAAGACGCTATAAGATACTTATCTATTCAGAAATTAATCTTTTTGTTAAGTATTATTAAAATTTTAAAGAAAACCGAAAAATCAAAAATTTCAATTTCGGATATATTAAGTCTCTATAATATTTTTTGTGAGAATTTAGGATTGAAAGCACGATCTTATTCACAATTATGGAACTATCTTAAGGAGTTTGAAAAGGAAGATATAATCATTTTGAATATTAAAAGTGAAGCGATAAAAGGAAGAAAAGCTTATATTGAAATTCAAGATATTCCGTTAGTAAAATTTGAAAATTTAATAATGAGTACTTTAAAAACTAAAGGGATTAGGCCTTGAATTTAGAAAATGAAAGAGATTGCTTTAAATTTGAAAATTTATTTGGATCAAAAGCTAGGAGTAAAATATTAAAAGTTTTAGCTTTAAATCTCGAACAATCAATATCTCAAATCATTAAAAATACAAACTTAAATCATTCATGTGTTAGTAAACATCTTAATTATTTAAAATCGTTAAATCTTGTCCAAGAAAAGAATTTTGGGAGAATAAAAATATTTAGATACAAAATTGAAAATATAAAAGCAAAGAGCTTAAAGAGATTTATTGAAATTTGGGAAGATTAATTTTAATATGATAAATTATTTAATATTTATTTTAAGTTTCATTATTATCAATATATTGATGTTCTACAGTTTGTATTTAGATATAAAATTTCGAAGAATCCCAAATTATTTCTTTAAATATACTGTGTTTATAATAATTGCCATAAATTCTATAGATTTAGTATTTAGTTCTAAATCATTGATTCTATTTTTTACAACAAAATTTTTGATTCTATTTTTAACTCTTATTATTTCTGTCTTCTTATTTAACCTTAAAATTATAGGAGGGGCGGATGGGAAATTACTAATAATATTATTTCTTCTAATTCCTATTAATTATAGTAATTTTACACTAATTTTTTCATATCTTAATTTGTTTTTAATATTTTATTCTTTTTTTGCAGGTTTCAATTTTTTGATTAATAAATTTTTCAAAAATAAAGTTTCATTCAAAATACTCTTTATGACAAATAAAAAAATTTCAAAAAGTTATCAAATTTATATAATTTCTTTTTATAAATTTTATAATATTTCAGATTTGTTTTTTCCCTTTAGTGATAAGTATAATATAAAGAGTTTAGATTTATATTTTAATTATAAAACCAAAAAAATACAGATTTTAACTCAATATAGACCTCCACTGATTATAATCATAATTATTGTATATTATTTATTACTTTTATAATGATATTCCATTAGATTGCTACTATATACATTGATTTGAAAGCTCTAGAGATAAATTATCTTATTCTATTTAGAATAAAAAAATTGAATAAATAATTTATTTATATTTTTTTATATTATATCTCATATCCTAAGAAATAAAATTTTAAATTTATTAATTTTTATAAGATTAGTGATTTATAATTAATTTAAATGAGATTTAATAAGCATGGAAATTGAAAAAACAAGAGAAACTTCTTGGAAAATACAGTTAAAAAGAAAAAATGAGAATATTGAGTTGACATCAGTTGAAATTAGCGGTGAAGTCAGAGCAATTAAATTGACTTTATTTAAAGATGATAGTTCTATTATGACAGAAATGAACAAAGAGGAATTTTTTAATTTTCTTTCGTTGATCTCAGCTTTTAAAGAGGTTGTAATTGGAGATGAATCTATTTTTTCAGAGCAAGACCAAATTAACGTAGAACAACAGGAAGACATTAAAGAACCAGAAGAATATAAAGAAAGTTTACTTACTGAAAATTCTGAATCTTCAGATATCTTTGAAAAAAAGAATTCTGATAACCAATTAAATCCTGAGGAATGGGACCCATGGTAAATTTATATTTTACTCTAATTTTTCAATCTTAAATTTACAAGATTCCAAGGTGGAATTATTTATAGAACATTCTGATTCTGTGACATTTACCCGGTATAGTACATATTCTCCAAAACCCGTTAATAAACCCGTTAAGAAATAACAAACATTTTTGGAATTTCCTTCTAGTACAGTAGATACATTATGATATATTTCAATAATGATTAAATCTTCAGAAATTTGCTTTGCTATAAATTTACCCCATCCATGGTTACTTAAAATATTACAAAATTGACTTACAAGGTCATTTATAGTTTTTGATTTTAAATGCTCGTCCCAATTTTGAATAAGTGCCCAACCTGCTTTTTTACCTAGCCATACTAATAAAGATTTAACACCCTCGCCATAAATTGATGAAAGTATATCAATTATCTGAGGAGGGAAAAAAATAAATCGATTATCATATAAAGCGTATTTTCCCTTATTATATTTTAATCCTTTTAATTTTAAATTTCTCATATTAATTAATTATCTTTTTTTAAATATTAATTTTTAATGCCAATTTATAAAAAAATCAGTTCTTTACTAACTTTATTGTATAATTAAATTTAAAATTTTTATTAATCAGCTAATTTTTATACATTTAAATTTTAGACCTTTAAATAACTCTTTTAATATTTTCTTCACAGTAATGTATGAATTAAGTTTATTGTTAATTGAACTATTTTCTTTTATGAGCTTTTTTTTGTTTCTGTTTATTTATTCAACTATTTCAAACGATTTAGTAATAGTATTTATGGCTTTTTTGATATTTTTAATATTATTAATACCGTTTTCTAAAATTATCGAATTTATGATTTGCTTCATAGAAAAAATGAGCTTACCAGACTATATTTTCCTCAGCTCAATTACTTATTGTTGTAATTTGATTAATTTTTTAATAGGGATATTTTTGTTTATAGAAATAATTTATCTATTTTTTTTTACCTGAATAATTATAAGAAATTGAAGGCATTAAAAAAAGAGAATAGGAATAAGAGTGTATAAATCACAAAAATTAAAATTAAACACTCATAAATTCTCGATGAGTTAATTGTTTTAAGGAAAAAATATGAAGATATCAAAATGCAAATCAATAGTGTTATAAAAATTATTATGAAATCACTTGAAAATATCAATGCAATTAAATTTTGATTGATAATTACATCTTTTACATTCACAAGTAGTGTAAAAATTGGGAACATCCCCCCTATTGTTCCGATAATTAAAGGTAGCAAAAAAAGGAACATAAAAACCTTAAATTTTTCCCCTTTCATAACAGTCTCTAATTTCTTTTCAAGTTTTTGATGATTAGATATGATTTTTAAAATACCAAATATCTTTTTAGAAGAATTAAAGGCGTTACTGATAACAATATGTTTTATTATATCCAAGATTAAATAGTATCGCACAGATTTCATTTGGATTTTTAAAAGATCAATTATATCTCCAAATGGACATGATAGATTTAAAAGCATACAGATTTGATGTTTGATTGGATCGCATAATAATTCTAATTGATTTCTACTAGTTGAAAATGCATTTATAAAAGCGGATTCTGGTGAAATATTCTCCTGTAAATGAAGTGCAAAAATTTTAAGAAAATATGTAAATTCAAGAAATTTTCTTTTTTCTACCTTTTTATAATCATTTAAAAGTCCGAAGAGGAATGTATCATTTTTTATTAATACCTTAAATAAATAATTTACAATTAAAAAAAAAATAGGAACAAAGAAAATTGATAGATTAATGATATCCCTATAAAACATTATTAAAAAACATAAACCTAAAGGAAAAAAAACTCCAATAAAAAATACAAGGCTCATTCTTGTTTCTATTTGCCGCAAATATACCTTAAATCTTCGTTCTAACATATTATCAACTTCATAGAAATGGTTCTCATTCAAATGAGTTCTAATCAATAAATTTTTCATATAATCATTAAAATCCGCAGAAGGGGTTACAATTTTTCTTAATTCTCTTTCTGGATTAGCCCCCTCGTGAATCTTTATCAGAACAGATTCGAAATTTTTTGAAATTGGTAAATTGTAATTTTTTATTAATTTTACAAAAGATAATATAAAATCAGAGTTATTTTCCAGAGATTCCCTAATCATTGAGTAATTAATCTTTATAAAATAAAGGACAGCATTCAATCTTACTTCAATTTTAAACATTTTCTTATATAAATAATTATTAAATAAATAGGAAAATAGGAAGGAAATAATTAATGAAATCAATGTACTAAATGCAAGATTAAGATTAATTGATAATGAAATTAGGATAACAATCAAAAAGGTGAAAGAGAATATTAGAAAGGTAGCTTTATTTACATCCTCTTCATCAACCTCATATTCTATTTGAATAATTTGTTTATAACGATCTTTTAAATTTCTAAATTTAAATTTAGGCAGAGGTTTATTATGAAGCTTATTACATATCCAGATATATTTTGAGAGCATTTTCATAATTCAAAATCGGAAAACTAAAAAATTTCAACTTTTATTAAATTCAACTCATAACATACTATAAAAAGATAATATTTTGGTGAAATCTCGCAAAAACAGTATGATTTTAAAGTATTATTATATTTTAAAGTAATTTGAGAAGATTCCTCTTTAATAATATATTTAAAATTGATATAAAAATTATCAATCGTGATATTCATATTATTAGGATAAAAAATTTCTTTCTGATAAATGTTATTTGGATTTTCAATTATATACTTTATACCTTTATCCACATCATCGATTAATTTAATATAATCATTCAAATCATCCTCTACATAAATATCATACGAGATAATCTTCCCTAAAAAGGGCATAGTAAATGAAAGAAAAATAGATGCTATAAAGATTCCAAATCCAATTATTAATGCTTTTTCAATTAAATTCGTCATGTATGTAATTTTTAATTTAAAAATTTAAACTTCTATTCTTTTTCCAATTTTGCCAATAATCTATTAAGGCATTATAAGATTTAAAAGAAAAGTAATTTATTTTATCAAAGAATTCAATTAATTCTTGATTTGTTAATTTATTCATCCTGCTAAGCATTAGAAAAATTTCTTGATAAATAGAAAGCAATTCATTAAAATTATCGTTTGATAACTTTTCTGTTGCCTTTAATTTTCTAATTATAATCGA
Source organism: uncultured archaeon (assembly GCA_964447495.1). Taxonomy (GTDB): domain Archaea; phylum Asgardarchaeota; class Lokiarchaeia; order Sigyniarchaeales; family SOKP01; genus SOKP01. The sequence continues at coordinate 5,620 of CAYUTF010000087.1, read as the reverse complement.
ATTAAATAAGTCGGATTGTATTTTCCAACTAAGAGTTTCAGGATTAAAGATAAATAAGATATTATGGAGATTATTTAAGTTGAGTGGGTCGTTTGATATTTCAGATATGGATATTACTTTTCTACCATAATGGCTTTTTTTCATTAGAACTATTATATCTAGATCATTTAAACATGACCCGTCAATATTGAAATGATAAATAAAACGGTTAATTAAGGAATTCAAATCTTTTGAGTGAATTGTTTGAAAACCTCTTAATCCCGCTGCTAAACAATGAAACATTGCTTCGGCTTCTTCTTTTGTGAGGATTTCACCTAAATAAATAATATCAGGAGTACGATGTAACAAATTTTTAATCTGATTTTGTTTAGAATATTTTTTTTCAACCATGCTTTCTATTGAATCTACTTTAAATTTTAATTGATGTCTCTCAAATGCCGACTGGTTTAAAGATTCTGTTATATCTTCAACATAAATTTTTCTAAATTCTTTTGGTACTATAAGATCTAAGGCATTTATTAGTGTAGTTTTTCCAGTGTCAGTTTCTCCTGTAACAGTAATATTAATTCTTCTTAAAATACAAAAATATAAAAATGCTGCCATCATCGGGTTTAAAGTCCCCACTTTTAATAAATCTTGAATATTAAATATATTTTTATTCAATTTCCTAATATCCATTCCAAACTTATTTGAATGGATTGGATCTATATCCACAGCAAATCTACAATAAAAATATTTATTTTTTAAGACGAATTTAAGCGAAGGATTTGAATAGTCAAGTCTCTTACCACTATATAGTCTTAAAAATGTTTTTATTCTATCAATTTCGTCCATAGTAAAAAAAATGTTTGTCCTACATCTCCCGAACTCTTGATGATTAATATATATTCTATCTATAGGGGCATCCAAAAAGATTTCTTCGATATTATCATCAACAAGAAGAGGAAAGAGCTTTAGTAATTTGATTTTTTGAAGTGTTGCTAAGAAGGCAATTTTTTTAACCTTTAATTGATTGAAACTATACTTAGTACTTATAAATTCTACTGCTTTAGCTTTATATGTTTCTATTAACGCCTCTAAGGGTATTTTATCATCTATATCAACAAGATTAATATTATCCGCAACGTTTCTAATCATTTTATTTTGATAATGATTTTCAAAATTTCTATCAATTAATAGTTCTATTGAGTATCTTTTTTCATACTCAAATGGGACATCATAAATATGAACATCAAATAATCCATACTTTCCTACTTTGTAAATTCTAATTAACCTTTTGGTATGGATTGATTCATTAGATTGAATATTATTATCTTGATTAATTAGCGGGGTGTCAATAGAAAGGAATTTTTTATAGAAGTTGTGAGAATTTTCTAAATGTTTATCTAGTTTTGAAAAACTTGTTAGGTCTTTGATAATATTTAGATCAGTTAGATCGCTTAAAATAAGTTCTAAAGTTTTCATTATCTTATAAGAACATTTTTGACAAATCGGATCGACAATAATTGAATTGATTAAGGTAGAATATTTTTTTTTAACACTAAGATAAAAAAATATTGGATTAAAAAGATCATTAGGTTTTAATGAGACTAAAATCTCATCCTTTTTAAATAATTTACAATTAAAATCTTGGTAAAGACAATACTTTTTATGAAAACTCTCAATTTTCAGCAAATTTTTTTTTAATTTACTTAAAATTTTGAAGTAATCCAAGCATTTATTTATACTCTTTTTATCAATTGAGTTATTAAACCTTTTTATATTTATATAAGAAATATTTTGAGCTCGGTTAATATAGAGATTCCTAAAAAAACATCTAAAACATTTCTCATAATCTATAGATTCATTAATTTTATCAATACAATTATCGCAATTAAGAATTAAAGTTTTCTCTTTTTTTCCTTCAAAATTTTCCTTTTCTTGAAATTGAGTTAGGTTTTTTAATTTTAACGACATATAAAAACTATTTTAAATCAAAAAATAAAAAGAACGATTTTTTTATTTTCAATTACAACAACTAATAGGATTTGAATACAAAACTTTTTTTAATTTGAATAATTTAAAGTTTTAAAGTATAAGTGATTATATATGGGTCATCGTAAAAAACACGCTCCAAGGCATGGGTCATTAGCATTTCTTCCTAGAAAAAGGGCAATATCAGAAAAAGGTCGAGTGAGACACTGGTTAGATACTTCCGAGGAGATTAACTTCTTAGGTTTTGCGGGATTTAAAGCAGGTATGACTCATATAACCTACATTGAAGATCAAAAGAATAGCCCTTACTATGGAAAAGAATTAATGAAACCAGTAACAATCATTGAAGTTCCGCCATTAAACCTTATAGGTATCCGAGTTTATAACAAAGATGAATATGGGAGATATGTCCAAGGAGAACTCTATGCAAAAGAGTTAAATAACCATTTAAAGCGTAAAATCTCAACTCCTATTATTGAAAATTATAATTTTGAAGAAGTTAAAGTATCTCTTACTAACATTTTAAATGATAAGAGTGAAATACGAGGCATTTTCCAAACCCAACCCTATTTGATTTCACTTTCGAGAAAAAAACCAGATATAATCGAAATAAAATTAAACTCAACGGCTAATCCGATTGAAGAATTTAATTATGTATTAGAACATCTTGGTAAAGAAATTAGAGCTCGCGACGTTCTCTCACAAGGAGGATTAGTTGACATTGTAGCTGTTAGTAAAGGAAAAGGATTTCAAGGACCCGTAAAAAGGTTTGGGATTAAACTATTACCCAGAAAAAATAGCAAGATTAAAAGAGCAGTTGCTTGTATAGGTCCTTGGCATCCAGCTAGAGTATTATATACAGTTCCAAGACCAGGTCAATTAGGATATCACCAAAGAACAGAATATCATAAAAGAATAATGTTAATCGGTGAAAATGAGGAAGAGATAAATCCTAAAGGAGGTTTCATCCGTTACGGCATGATTAAAGGGGATTATTTACTTATTTTAGGATCTGTTCCCGGACCGAAAAAAAGATTAATGAGGATTAGAAAAACAATTCGTCCATTAAAATCATTTATAGAAGCAGTTCCAGAAATAACATTTATTAGCCGTGAAAGTCAACAAAGAAAATAGTAGAAATAAGTGTATAATAAAATGGAAAAAGTAAATATCTACAGTTTGGATGGTAAAAAAAAGGGTTTAATTGAAATTCCAAAGGTTTTTATACAAAAACCTCGTAAAGACCTCATTCAAAAAGCAAGTGAAGTATTTGAGAGTCGAAATAAACAACGTCAAGGAAGGGATAAAAGAGCGGGTTTACGAAACACCGCAGTGAGCTGGGGGACGGGACATGGTTTGTCTAGAGCACCAAGAATTAAAGGATCGGGATTTTCTACTGCCCGAAATGTTGGTAGAGTACCTTTTGCAGTTGGAGGTCGTCGTACGCATCCATTAAAAACAGATAAAGTAATAAAAAAGAAAATTAATAGAAAAACGTATATTTTGTCTTTAATTTCTGCAATCTCTGCTTCGGGAAATGTTGATTGGGTTAAGAAGCGAGGACATATAATTGACAATATACCAGAGATACCTCTTGTTGTTGATGATAAGATACAAACTGTAAAAAAGACATCTGCGGCGTTTAAAATATTTTCTGATTTAGGATTAATTGATGAAGTCAACAATGTAAAGAATTCAAAAAAGATTAGGGCAGGTAAGGGTAAAAGAAGGGGACGTAAGTATAAGAAGAAGAAAGGTGTATTATTTATTATCAAAGAAGATTTTGGAATTATCAAAGCTACAAGAAATATTCCGGGAATTGAAGTCGTTAAATGTGACAAGATGTCAATAAATAATTTAGCACCAGGAGGTTCACCTGGTAGATTAATATTATGGACTCAATCTGCATTTGATGAATTAAATAATTTTGAGGTGATTTTTTAAATGGAAAGCATTTACAAGATAATTAAAAAACCACTTATAACCGAGAAAACTTTTGACTTAATTGAACAAGAAAATAAATTAGTTTTTATTGTCGATAAATCGGCTAATAAGAGCCAGATCAGACGTGCTATTGAAAAAATTCATAATGTTAAAGTTTTAAAGGTAAATACTCAAATTACACCTAAAGGAGATAAGAAGGCGTTTGTTAAACTGCATCCAGATTATTCTGCTCAAGATATAGCCATTGATTTAGGTATCTTTTAATTTTTCATTTACTTTTAAACTGGTCAAATCAATTTCATAAAAATCTTCATAATTTATAATTTTTAGATTTGGAATCGTATTAATATTTTTAATATTCATAAGATCATCATAGACTTTATCATTTAGTATAATTATCAAGAGTATGTATTTTGATTGATATTTCTTTAATAAATCTAATATATACTTAAATCGCTTCGTTGCTAAAACTATAACTAATATAGATTGATTTATAAAAAATAAATTCTGACTTAATTGATGAAAATTTATCCCATTAGCATTTAAAAGATTTATAAATTCTTCATTAAATATGATAATATTTTTAGAATTATAATAATATTCAAGATTTAATACTTCAGATATATCTTTGAGTGAATTTTGGTATTTACTTAGAGAGTAGCGCCATAATGGAGAAAATGCTCGTTTTAAACTTATCCTAAACTTACATATTAAGTCAAGATTAAAAAAGCTATTTACTTCATACTCTAAATTTGAAATTCCCATGTTTTTTTCATTTATAAAATCAATATAATAAACTTCTGAAACAAAATAGCTATTAATGAATCTGAAGTTAAAAATAAAGAATCCATTTCTTTTTAAACTACCAATATAGTTTATTAATTCATAAATTGCTTCATCAGGTCTAGGGCTTTTATGATAATTTATTAAATAGAAGTCAAGAGTTATCAATTTAGAATCATTTTTTAACACTAAAGAACCTAAAATATCTCTAATTGTGATATTCTTATTATTTAAGGAAAGAATTTTTAGGAATTCCCTTTCTAATTGGTCATCTTGATAAAATTTTATTGATTTATCTAATTGGCAAAGCTTATCCGCTATTAAATTAAAATCTTTGAAAATCTTATTTTTATCATTATGTGTGAAACATAATATATATTTGATATCATTAGGGGCAACGATATTTAATTCAATCGAATAAAAAAATATTAGACCGCTTCTAAGGAAATCTTGAAGAATTTTAGAAACAGGATAATATTTAGATAATTGAAATAGTGTAAAAGCTATAATTCGGCTTTCTCTATTAACACTTTTATAGAAAATTAAATTAGTGTCAACTATATATGATAATAACCTAAATTTTCCTTTTTTATCTACCACTATATTATTATAAACAATAGATATAAAAACGTAAAGATTTTTTAATTGCTTCTTGCTAATCATTTAAAGATATCAATATATTTAAACCGGATCTTGAATCCTTTTGCTAAAAAAATTAGAATGCAGTTAGTAAATTTGAAATAAATTTTTATAGCCCTTTTTTTTAGGTTACTTATTTAAAAAATACAGTTATTGTAAATCTTGTTTAGTCAAATTTTTAAATTTATCAATAATTTAAATCCTGATATTATTGTTCAAGCCCCTGCAAGAATTAATCTTATTAATCCATTAGACGCAGTTGAGGGCGATTTTTGGATGC
>CAYUTF010000086.1:0-13926 GCA_964447495.1 uncultured archaeon | reverse complement strand
AACGATTTTCCAAGCTTTAGGGCCATTCCTGAGGGAGTAAGCCTAATTTCTGATCATATTTATAACTTAATTAATATACGAGAACAACATTTTAAAGCGCAAACAAAAATTAAAAGCTTAGAATAATCTCATTAAAGTTGTATTATCGTTCTCTCTTTCCTTCTATAAATTCAATTAATCTTTTTTTGGCAACATAATCTTCTAATTGTTCGGGGGGGTGTTTATTGAAAAATGAACACGCTGATTGGAGAACACCTCCTATACCACGATCTTTTGCAATTTTAGAGACACGAATACAATCCACTAAAACCCCTGCTGAATTGTTTCCATCTTCCACAAACATTGTAATATCTATTCTAACGGGAGCACCTCCAAATATTCTTCCCTCTAATCGCATATATGCCTCTTTTTGATTTTTTATGAAGGGAATATAATCAACAGCAGAAATTTGACATTCTACTTCATCTCTATTTTGTAAATTGGCGAGAACAGCTTCAGTTTTAGACTGTCTCTTCCCTTCTTCGTATCTCAAATTGCCATCTTTCATAGGAGTTAATAAATTGAGAAAATCACTTGAACCACCCCAATCAAGTTGAATTGTTCTATCCAAAATCGCACCTCTCATGGGAAAAAGATTAGCTAAAGAACGATGGATAATTGTAGCACCTATTTGCGATTTAACATCATCTCCTATTAAGGATAAATTCAAACTCTCTGCTTTCTTTACTAAATCAGCATCTTTTACAACATATGAAGGCATTCCATTCACAACACATACACCCGCATCTAGAGCAGCGTTTGCATAATATCTTGTAGCTTCATGAGATCCTGTTGGAAGTAAAATTACTGCTACATCAACTTCATTTCGTTTAAGTTCATCTCTAATATCTTCGGGTTTTTGATTGTTGTCAACGGGTATGATGTTCTTGATGTTGCTGTCTAATCCATCTAGCACCGGTCCTTTTATTACAGGAGCATTCAAAAACTTAGGTTCATATAATTTTAAATTACAATTTGGTTCAGCAAAAATAGCTTGACTTAAATCTTTTCCAACTTTATTAGCATTAACATCCACACCCAATACAAACTGAATGTCATCAATCGAGTATTGAGTGATTTCTGGTAACGTTCCAATAATTTTGTCGGGATTTTTTTTATAATACTCTGTACCTTGAACTAATGCACTCGCAACATCTCCTATGCCGATCAAGCAAATATTAATCTTCCCCAAATCTAATCGCCTATGAATTCATTTTTAAATATAATTGCCCTCATAATTCTATGGCATTATAATATAAGTTAATATAAATTAAAATTTAATTTAAAATATAAGAATATTGTTATTCTTGATGACCACACTGGGATCGTCCAATTCGCTCCCGACATCAAAAAAGCGAATGCTGCGGTTCTGAAATACGTGATAGTCACGAAAAAGATAATAGATCATCTGATCGGGAAGCGAACATCCGTTTAGCTTTACTTCATTATCATTGTCGTGCATTTGTGCTCCCTCCTTATCGATAATTACCTTTCCCAACAATCTTTATAGATTTAAAAAATAAAGATAAAAAAATTCCCTTAGATATGATGCGGAACAGTATTCTAATCTTTAAAGATACAAGAGAAAAAGTGCATATCTTTCTTGAAACTATCTCATATCAAGAATTCACTCTAAAATTCATAAAAATTCTTGAAAATTTTATTTCAAGCAATAATGAATTTGCTTTCAAAACTTATAAGATATGACAAAGCTAGTAGAACTCCAATAGAATAATTAAATTTCTTTTCCTTTTTTGTTTTTTCTTTTACATTGAATTGGAATTAAAAGGGAATAAACTGAAATTGATAAGGTGAGAGGATGATCGAAAAAGTGGATCTTGCGGGAATTTGTGTATGGGTGTTCATCGGGGCTTGCATTGCCAATCTGCTGAACTTTTTCGGATTCGTACTTCACGCTTACCTTCTGGTCTGGCTGTATCTGTGAACGGATATAGCTGAGCGGGAGATAAGACGCATCTTACCTCCCAGAAGAAGTGGATTGTGCTATGAAAGATGTCACACTAAAAAGAAGAAGTCCTGACAAAACCCGTGATGGAATTCAAATACAATGGCTAAGATAGATAATCACTATTTTGTCTTTGTTTTGGGATAGAGAGTATTCTATCGGCCGATTATTTAAAAGCGTTCTCTTGATGATTTTAGTGATTTACCGATATGATGCGTGAAATATAAAAAGGAAAAATTTACTCTTAACAAATCAATATGAGTCACAACTTATTTCTAATAAAGTGGATAAGAAATGTACTGATTTTACTCCTGATCCTCGCAAAAATACGTAAAATGCTTGATAGATTAAAATAAAAATGGAGTTCAGTAATTCTTGGAATATCTAAGCCAATAGATTCCATGTATTCTTTATTTAGAGTAATATGACCAAACCCAGTTGATTTTTCTGTAAATTGTTCAAGTTCATGGATGGATATTGATGGAATATAATTATGTTTAAACATCATTGATTTTTCATCAGCAGCAATCATATCTAAACTATATATTCCCGTAGAAACGAGTTCATTTGGAGATATGAAACCTTTGATTTCCCGATATTCAAAATATGCGGGATTATCTTTCCCGAGTATGGAGAGGTAGTCATTCTTACGGGACCAGAATATGCCACTCGACTCTTGGAAGATAATACTTACTATACCTATCGTCATAACACCTTAGGCTACTTGCAACGAAGCATTACCCATTGGTCCCAGAATGAGTTTACCACCATCAAGCCTACGTGTAATGATAGGGTGCCCCAGTATTTCTTTACTGAGACCGATGAGGGAATGCCGCAATCTGCGTTATATCAACCCTTGGTTGTCAGTCCCGAGCGGTTTAAAGAGTTGGAGAAGAGAGGCTTGGTCTATGGCTATTTAGTGATAGATGTCACACCTGATAATATGGATTCTCCATTAGGATTGTGTACCAGCGATATGTCTGCTGCTGAGCGAGAAACATATGCGGGTAAGATTCCCATTGCCGATGAATATGAAGGGTTTGCCTATCCGATTAATAATATCGTGGTGTACGGGTATGAAGGTGATGTCATGCTCGATACGTCCTATGAACTCAACGCCACCACCGATTATTACCAGCCCGCGACCAACATGGGGAACTTATACCTAAAGCGTTCCCTCTCTGAAGTTGCACCTTTGTCCTTTAGTTCGGCAAATAATGGCTTCTATAAGATGGTGCTCAATATTTCAAAGGTCGTTCCCTACGACGAGGAGGAATACATGCAAGCCGCCCTTTCGCAGGCAACCCAATATGCGGTCATGGATTACTTTGATCAATACACCTATGCGTCCACTACTGCCCAAATGATCGCCGAGATCGGGTATACGGTAAGCATGACCGTTACCTCTACGGCAATCTCTGCCCCTTCAATGCTGCTCGGAGCTTATTCCAAAGTTATAATAGATAAAGCCTTTGAGGGGATCACTAAAGGTACGGCAATCGCGTTAACCCTGCTCCTTACCTTTGCAAGATTACCCGCAGGGATGATTGCCGAAGCGATGGAAGAAGTCATTGTAGATAGTTTTGTGGAAACGCTATTCCAGAGCTTAGTTCGCTCATTAGGAGGTACGGATGCTCTCGGGCATTGGATTTCCACGCTAATCACCACCTTGCGCGAAACGGGAATGTTTGGATACTTTACTGGGGGATTCGATACCAATGGTGATGCAGATACCAGTATAGAGACCGACACGCAGACTGTAGCGCAACAAGTCGACAATATCGGGACGCAAAATGTCTTAAATTCAGATACAGAAACCGCTACAGAAACTAGTGCCCAAATCCTGTCATTGCGCGATGCTTTACGGATCGCATATTCTGGTAAAGGAGACTCAAGAAAGCTGCTCGTTCAATTATTTGGCGCGGGACTTTTCGGAGGGTTAATGTTGCTCATGCCGGCGTTTGCGGGATTTAGCTACTATGGTCTGAAAAATATGGCTAAGCTAACAAGTAATGGGTATAGCATCCTTAAAGATAGAGCTGCTAAGCGTCATCTGATAGAGAATGTATTCAAAAAGACGAGTGAAGACTTGAAAAAACCCGTTATGGACGATGATGCATCAGACATTAATTCTGAAATTTCTGAAGATGCAACAGTAAAGGTTGTTCCAGTGAATCAGCAATATGAAGGGTTCCATCCCATGGGAAAGGTGGATCACTTTTGGGCTTTGCCGCCTGATATCATGGATGAGATTAATTTTGAAATTGCCAAAGCAAAAGCCCAACAAAATGAGATAGAGAAAGAACATGAAAAAATTGACAGATATAAAGATTTTGATCCTATTACAAATGGCATACAAATAGCTCCATTTCCCTTTTATATATCTCCGAAGAAGGTAACATTAAAATCATTTATTGTTGATGATTTAGGCTATACTGATAGAATTTTGCAATACACTATTTTTGTCAATGGAAGACTTGTTGATTTTATTGATGATGAGATCATGAGTTATACCATGATTAACAAAGGAGATGTGATATGGATAACCCCGAGGGAGGCATTTGTATTAAGAGTGCGAGACATGTTCAAAAAATTGCAATTAGAAATCTCGCTAGTCGACAGCAATCACCCATATTATAAATTGAAATCTTACCGTGACCTATTTTCTGCTACAGATATTAATTTGATATATGAATACTATTCAATGGTAGGAAAGGATCTTCATGATCAGTTAAATTCTCCCTCAGATGCCTATGTTGACGATTATAAGTTTTTTATCGATGAATTATGTTATTTTCTTGAGAAGTATACCGGCAAAAACTATAATATGAGATCACTTTCTAAGATCTTATCTTCTATTGCAAGAGAAAGATATCTCAGAGATGTTTTTCAAAGAATGAAGTTAGGTGACCAATTTAAATTAGAGGAAGATTATATTAATACCATCTATTCTGCAATTTGGTTAGAACTCGAATTCTCTTTATCTGGGGATCAAAAGAAAATGGCTCAAGCAGAATTAGATAAGCTAATGCTTTTGCAATATAATATATATAATTATGAGAAGGGAAGTCCTTGTTATTACCCATTACGGAGTGCTCATTATAAATTATTTACACTAATTGACCGAAAAACATCTATTCAATATCAATCGCATAATTCAAAAATTTCTTCAATAGATGATTTTAATAGATTTTTTCATTTCTCTCCGCACTGGTATGATACATATCCAAATACAAATCAAGTTAAATTTGATGATCCAAGCTTCGTTCCTAACTTTGAATCTTGGATGAATCTTGGGAATCTTATAATTCAAGAATTATACAATATGGGTTATTATACTTTGATACCAATCGTAAAGGGCATCATTAATGAAGTTAGAACAGTTTTAGGATTTTATAGCTTAGGACCATTGTCATCTTATCCAGACACTCCAAAGAATAGGTTACTTCAGAGTATCATTATGAATCCATATATAAAAGAATTTAGGTTGTTAAATTTAAAAGAGTTGTCTTTTATATTATTTGATAATCCCGCTTACCCTTATCAAAAAGCTGGCAAGAGCTATATTTCTGCCGTATACCTTGTTTCGAAAGATATAGTATATGGCACAATTGGTGCTTTAAGGCATCGTATTTCAGTATTAACAATTTCAGATTTTAATAAAATCGGAATAGAGGGTATAAAACAGAGTTTAATTAGAAAATTTATTTTTTACGCTGAAGACATAATTGATTCTTGGTTAAGATATAATAAGCTAAGCTTTTCAGCGGTAGGGATATCTTATCAAACATATGGCTTAAGGAATCTTCAATTGAAAACATTATATGCCATGTGGGAAGCAGCAGCACATGCAACTGGTAATTTCTGGATTAGTTTTGAAGATATGGCTAGGTATTATTTTGGTAATAAAATTTCAAAATTTAATGTTTATAGTTATATTAAAGACAATAAGATATTATCAGACTGGATGATTCGAGATGCCATAGATAAACTAGAGAATTTGATAACTAAAAGTTCTGAATTCTCATCATCTCCATCCTTTAGCCCTATCAATATCCATTCGTTTGATACGGTTTTAAGAGCTCCAAGCTTGAAAGTGCAAGCATATATAAGAGCGCAGAGTCTCCTTGAGGAGTTGGGTACCAAAAATGTAAAAGACTGGGAAGCATGGAGCTTACAGGAGTCAAAAACAATATTTTGGTTTGATGATTTATTTCAACCGAGTGTTCATATCGGTAAAATGACTTATGCAAAGGGTTTTGCGGATAAAGAATATTCTGATTTTAAAGATTGGCTCGTTACAATGTCTTATTGCGAACTTTTGGGAACTGATCCAATTTCTGGTCAGAGTATTCCAAATAAGGCATACGAAAAGTCAAGATATTCAACATTTGCTCTCCAGCATATCATGCGAAATAATAAGTTATCGATCGCATTATTTGAAATGTATCTTACATGGAGTCAAATGCATGGTCCTGGAGAAAGTATTTCCGATATATCTGGTCATGACGCAGTAGAAGATTTGGTAACACGCTTGAGAAGACTTCTTGAGATTGGAATCAGCCGAAAGTGTCGAGATCAAGCAACACAATTATGGATAACCGAAGACGATTTTGATAAGCTATTTCCAACGACTTTAGTATATAAAGGTAGGTATCAAAGTAGAGATTATGAGGGTTCTCTTAAGCATTTATGGGGTGAAGTCTTTACTGATAAGAGTTTTAGAGAGAAATTAATTGAGATAAACAAAAAGATTGATGAATATAAAGATGCTTTATCGAAAGGAATAAATCCATATAGAGCAGTTATGAAAGAGTTTGCTCCAGCCGGAGAGAGACGCTTCTGGGACGGAGCAGAGAGGGCGTCAAAATTACTACTTTTGTTTGGTAAAAACAGAATGTCTCCATTTGGCCATACTTTGGGGGATATAATGAATAATTGGCAGTATAAGATGTTTAAAAGAATCTTTGGGGATCTAATATAATTTTGGATACCGTATACATTTAAAAACATAAAATTCTTTATGATAGGTATGGTGCTTAGGGATATGATAAAGAATAAACAAGCGATTCAAGGTCTTAGGAGTGAAAAGTTGCGAAAAATTAGGTATGAGTTAAGAACTTTGTTAAGGTTAGAGTATGATTCTCGAATAGAAAGGGTAAATCAAAAGTGGCGTATGATAAATGAAAACACTGAATTTACTCCATGTCAGAGAATGGAGCTGAGAGAACCTTTAGTAAGAGAAGAGGAGCGCCTAACTGAAACCCGCCATAAATATCCAATAAACTGCATTGTTTGCGGGGATCGTATGCATGATTTATTCTATTATCCTCAGTATGGATGGATATGTTCATTATGCAAGGTAGATTATGAAGGATCTTCTTCATAGTTTTTTTAATTTAACAAGTGGTTGCTTTTTAGCTTTTCATAGTTGTTAACCGAAACCCGCCGCAAATACCTGATAAACTGTATAATTTGCACTGATCATTAGCGGAATTTGACTTATTATTCTCAATATGGTTGGCTTTGTCCTCTATACGAGTTAGATTATAAATAAAGCAGTATTAGACACTTTGATTAACTTCGCCATAATATTTTGTATAATAAAATGATACTATTTAAATCATTTTAAATTATAGAAAAAGTTTTAAGTCTGGATGTCTAAAACTCTTTTTGATTTATTCTATTAGCACAACTGGTTTTTTGTATTCTTGGCTATATACCGGGCGACTTAGTTTTAAGCTCAACCGCTGAATCTCCAGAGCAAGATGGTGACTTTAATTTAATATGGACTGCCGCCAGTAATGCTGAAAGCTATTCAGTATATCGATCATCAACTTTCATAATCGCAATAGATGGCAATGTCACATTATTAGCTGGAGAAATTGGCACTTTATTGTTTTCAATTGAAGATCTACCTCCTGGAACTTATTATTTCATAGTAGTAGCCACAAATAATTTAGGGGAAAGTTTAGTCAATTGTATGCAAGTTATTGTCTCCTCTACAGGGCCTCCAGAATTTGTTCCTGGATACGAAAGTTTCATTATTGCAAGAATCTTAGCAGTATCAATTCTTCTACTCTTGAAGAAAATTAAAACGAATGAATTAACCAAATTTTTTTATTTTTCCTATTTATAACAGAAAAGTTATTTAAAATTCTAAATTTTTTAGTTTGAATTAAATATTTTATCAAATTAGTATGATAAGGGAATTATATATTGAATATTGATGAAAAAAAAATCTATTTTATAATATCTCCCCATATTAATTACTATCATTCTTATCGTGGAGATTCGAGAGGGACAAATGGTTTTGGAAAAGATCTAAAAATTATGAGAGGCATTCTTGACAAGTTAGATGAAATCGAAGAAATTGGGTATTCATTTCGAGATATGAAAGTTACATGGGATTATGCCGATACATTTTGGTCAATACAACTTCAAAAAGAATATCAACAAGATGTTCTTGATAGAGTTATAGAACGATGTAAAAAGGGGAAAGATGAGGTATTAATCGGTTCGTGGGCTAATGCCGCACAATCTATTTTAGACACAGAAGAATTTATCCAAGATTATAAATGGTTTTTAGAAAACGATATGGGCATCGGAATGAAACAATTATTTCCTGGACGGATTGCGCCATATGCTCGTACTCAAGAAGTAATGTTTACGTCAGGTATGATTGAACTTTACAACCAATTAGGGGTAGAAGGATTCTGTCTATATTATTCCGTATATTCTTTTGATGTTGGGAGAGCATTCTTAAATCCTAGATTAAGTGAAAATCAAAGGTATGGCTTGGTGAAGTTCAATTCTTCAATATCAGATGCATCAATGCTTATGATACCAATGTATGACTTTGGAGATATAATTGATTTCTTTTCAATAAAAAGATGGTTCAAATTAATTAGAAAAATGCAAGAACAAGGTAAAATAAGTGGCCATGCCCTCTTGTTTTTTAATTTTGATATGGATTCTGAGGAATGGATTGGTTATAAATTACCTAAATTTTTACGTTGGATGCCAAAAACTGGAGGCTTAAATGAATTGGCAAAAGCAGTTGATGAACTAGAATATGTTGAATTTGCGAATATGCTAGATATTATACCTAAATTAGAGATACATGGTGAAACTACATTATATCCTGATGCTGCAGATGGAACTTGGAATGGGTTCTATAATTGGGCTCAAAAGTATGATAATACAAAATTTTGGACAATTGGACAGAGAGCCAGATGGTTTAAGTGTATTACTGATACGATTGTTACAAAAGATTTAAACCAAAGTAAAAAAGCTGAAATAAATAAATTACTTCGAAATTCTAATAGTACTTCGGAGTCATATATTAAAAATAAGTTACTTTTTGCGTCAACAACCAATTTTGGCTTATCAGTACCTTACCAACATCCAAATCGACAACGAACAGCTATCTCTTATGGGTTAAAAGCTCAAAAAGCAGCTGAAAAAGCGTTTCAGTTAACTATCAATGAATTTTATGCAAAAAAATTTAGTGAAATTAAAACAGATAATAACTTCATGACTGTGGTCCCAATAGTAAATAGAGGCATTACGGATCAAGAAAAAAGCGGCATAAAAACACCATTATTTATTAAAACTGAACTTCCTCATGACATTTCAATGGATATAATTACTCAAAATAAAAAATTAGATTTAAAAAATATAAAATGTGGCATTTATCAAAACCAATCTAATGAAAATTTGTTTCTTGAATGTTTCATACCAGAAAATCTATTTATAGATAATAACATATTTACTTCTGATTTAATCTTAAGAGATTCAGATAATGATAAAGGAAAAATCGAAGCTAATCCCTTACTTCTCAAGAATGAAGTTGTCACCTTAAAACTAAACCATAATGGCGATATTATATCATTTATATACAAAGAAAGGGAATTAGTTTGTCCCAAATTTCTAGAATCTGCTGTAACATTTGGTAAACCAAAAGAAGGAAAGAGATATGCTCCAAAACAAAGCAAAGTAGACATACTACGAGATGGAAGTGATGGCTTCTCAGCATCTATTAAAATTATTAGTGATTTTGAGATTGTTCCTAATTCAATTGTCCATGTAGAAAAAATAGTTACACTCTATTCTGAGAATCCAATTCTTTTTGTTAATGTTGTAATGAATGTTTGTGATATAAAAGGATTATATACTGCCGAAGATGGTACCTCTTTTGTTCAAGAAGGATATGATATGCGATGGCAAGAAATTATTCCCTGTGAGATAAAACCGAACCTTATTGGAGATGAAGAAACCTTGAAAATATGGAAGAAAAATTTTTTTGGCAAAGTATCTTACTTTAATCTGGATATGCGAGAAGTAGATTCAAGAAATTCTAATATAGACTGTTTGGTATCTAATATTTCAGATGGTTGGATGGCTATTTCAGATAAAAATTGGGGGTTACTTGTTGGATTTAACTCATTGAAAGCAGCAAATTTTGCATTTTCCCCATTAAAAATAAGAGATAAGGGTTTCGGAGATGGTTATACGAAGGGACAACAAGTTAGAATTAATCCTTTCGGTAATTATTATGGAAATCTTCTGCATTATTGGACAGAAGGATCAGGGCATGCAGCAAAGATTACTCCGGTATTTCAAGTTCATCAAATAAGTTCAACAGCCCCAACATATAGTGGGAAAACCCTAGAATTTGATCTCATTATTGCACCATACGAAGGAGATATGCCCCCTAAAGCAATCCAGTCTTTTGCGGACCACTATTCCATTCCTCCTTTGGTAATAATTGGTAAAAAAAATGACTCTAAAATAATTGAGAACTATTCTATATTTAGCAAGATGGCAGAGTCTCTCAAAGAAGAATATAAAGTTGAAAATGTAATGGATATGTCCTACATGGAATGGGTAAAGGATATAAATAAAGAATTTGATCCAAATAAACCTGAGAAAGTTAAAGGAGAAGGCTTAGTTTCTAAATTAGGGTTATATAAACTTATATTACAGTTAATTGATGGAATTAGAGGGAGATAAAACATCAATAGGTAAAGTAATATGAAAGAAAAAATGCGTGCTCTTATTTTTCCAGAACCCTGGGATGTAAAAATAATAGAAGTAGATATCCCTAAACCAAAACCTAATGAAGTTCTTGCCGAAATACATTCTGTTGGAATATGTGGAAGTGACGTTGGAATCTTTGAAGGAGAACACTGGATTGTTGCACATGAACCAGGAGGACATGGTCATGAAACTGGAGCTATCGCAGTTGAAGTAGGGAAAAATATTGAGGGCATCTCGGAAGGGGATCACTTAGCACGGATGGGACAGGGATATGCAGAATACTCAACTCACGTAAACGTTATGGGACATGGCAAGGATGAGTTATATGGAGCTCTACCTATAGTTAGAAATGACCTTTCAACAGATGAAATCTCTTTTGCGGATGCTCTAGGATGTGCCATTAATTGTTTTGAGAGAGCAGAATTTGAACGAATCGATGGAGAAAAGAAAGCAGTGGTGATTGGTTTGGGCCCAATTGGGTTAATACTTACTCAAATATTATTAAATAATGGAATTGAAGTCGCTTGCTCGGAACCATTTCATCATAAGAGAAATTTAGCAGAGAAATGGGGTGCTAAAGTTTTTAATCCAAATGAATTCTCTAGAGCTACTCATGGCAATGAAACAGTGTTCAATCAGATAAAAAGAGAATTTGGAGAAGCGCATGCCGTATTTGAGATGGTAGGAAAGAATGAAACCCTATTAGATGCAATATACTTAGTAAAATCTGGATTTCGCGTAGTGGTTTTCGGCGCCCAGAAGATGCAATATATTCCATATGTTAACTGTAGAAAGAAGGGAGTGGAATTAATATACCCTGAGGCTATGGTTAATTCAAAACTCGATAAGGACTACTGGAATGAAGCACTTAATATGATTGCGTCCCGAAAGTTAGATTTTGAAAATTTGATTACAAAAAGAATTACTCTCGAAGAAGCTGTTGATGTATTTAAATATTATAATAGGCAAGAATGGATCAAAATTATTGTCGAGCCCCACAGGAAAAAGTAATTAAACATTATCTCCTTTTTATTTAGAAAAAATTAGGTATATCTGATTCTTTTCATGGATATAAATGTATATAAAAGAAAAAAAATTAAGAATTTATTTGATTATTTTTCTATTTTTAATGTTTCTTTAACCATTAAAAACAACGGTATGGATATTAGGAAAAATATCGCTCCTGCAATAAAGATATATGGTCGATCAAACGTAACAGACACTAATCCTCCAACAATTCCTCCAATTATCTGCGGTACAGTTAACGTTATATTAAAGATTCCATAGAATTGGCCTTTTTTACCTTCTGGCAGAGTGTCTTGAGCCCAAGCATTAATTACAGTATTTAATCCAAGCAATCCAATTAATAAGAAAGGAGTTACTGCTATAAATAAGATTAAATTTGCTGAATAAATAGAGAAAGGTATGAATAAAAAGGCAACAGAAATTAGCAAGATCACTAATGGCAGGAATTTTTTCCTCCCATATTTGTCAGCTAATCTTCCTAAAAATATAACACATAATATAAGAAGAATAAATCCAATTCCAATAGCGATAAGTAAATCTGCCATTCCAAATGGAAAGGTGGTAGATGTGAGCAATGGAAAAAGAAATGCCATAACACAACCGATCCCTGTTTGATATACCGATGATGCGATAATCACTTTGAAGAAATTTTTCTGGGTTTTTAGAAGCGATAGATCAACCAATTCCTTAAGCTCTGTAGTAAACTTCTTTTTTGGAGGTAATTCCGAGGTTGGCTTCTCTTTAATTAAAGCAAAACCAATGATTCCGGAGATCAAATAAACTATTCCACCGATTGTCAATACAAGAATATGTGTATCTAACACTATAGTTTGATTGGTCGAACCTAAATCATCTTGAAACAGTAAAAATATAACTAATCCAAAAATTAACCCTATATATGATACCGCTTGGACAATTCCGTTTGCTCTTCCGCGTTGCTCTAACTTTGCTACATCTGGAATAAGGGCACGTGAGGCAACAGAAACAGCATTTGCAGTAATACCAATTATTAAAACATCAAAAATGAGTAAAAGTAGATAATTATTTGAGAAAGCAGCTAGGATCATTCCGAGACCTGCAACAATAGAAAGTAATAAAAATGGCCTTCTTCTTCCATATTTAGATCGAGTATTATCACTGATAATTCCCCATGTAAAGTTCATTATTAAACCTACTGCTGCACTTAATCCAACCATTAGGGTCACATATAAATCACTGAATTTTAGTACATTTGTTACATATGTATTAAAGATATTCTGCTCAAAAAAATAGAAAAATGTATCTGCGAGCCATAGGATACCGATAATAAAGATCTGGATAAGAATAAATCGACTAAATCCTTTAAGTTCTTTTTTAACTTCTATTTTATCTTCAGTCATTTCAAATAAACTTTTTTTAGATTATTAAATTTTAATTGATCTCTATACTTTATAAGAATTCTGCTAATTCTAATCAATAAACACATCTAAATATCTTGGGTACATAAATTAATAATATCCAATCTGATACAATAAAAGATGATATTATTCGTTACATCAATTTTGGAAAATCTTTTTTGTTAGCTTATTTCTGATTTACTATTTATATAACTTTATTAAAAGTTGAAATTTCAAATATTTTAGATAATTTAATTTTATAGAAGAATAGTAATAAAGCATTATGAAAAAAGTTGTTATCTCTGCGAGGCAAAATCATGACGTTATGGATTCCGTAATCGATAAATTGAAGAAATCAGACAAGTTTGAATTATACCTACATGATCCTCAAAAAAATTACTTTAATCTTTCGAGAATGCCAAAAGCGTTTAAATCAGCGGTTTTAGTTATTGTAAAGGTTCGAAATGATTGTTCCAT
>CAYUTF010000085.1:0-13948 GCA_964447495.1 uncultured archaeon | reverse complement strand
ATTCTCGCTCTTGTATTTCCTCAAAACTAATCTATAAATACTCGCCTTCGTGATGGAGTGACCCATTTTTTACAATCTTCACAGAATTCTTGGTTTGGGTGTGGGTCTTTCTGTTTGTCATACCATTCTTCACTATCCCAAAACCATTTTAGGTTAATCCCTCCACATAGAGGGCAGAATTTGACCCAATGATGAGGTGGCAATCCTGTATGGCTTTTAGGCTTATTCTTTTTGTCATATTTCATCTTATCTCTTGTATTTCCTCACCTGTTCGCTTGATATGCTTTCGCATCCGAATCTTTCAGTCATTTCGCCTCCTTACTAAGACATCTAACAAAGCCTGCTTCTTCTACTAGCCAAGATAAAAAACCTCTAAGCATTTCCATTTCAGCCTGAGAGGGTAATTTCAAACCAGTAGCAAATATCTCAGGGTAAAGCTCTATGTCTTTCTTGTCTGCCTCTATCCTTACCAGCTTTAGGAGTTTATCTACTTGGGCTTGGGCTATTGCCTTATGATAATCAAGGTCAAATTCTGCTCTAATAAATGCTTCGGGAACTCCATTTCTACGTTCTTCTTCTGTAATAAGTTCGGTTATCTCCTCATCAGTTAATAATGCCTTCTCTCTAATCCGTTCATATTCTTTACTCATCTTTCTCCTTATCTATTCTAGGGCAGGATAATACTCTGGGTGGTCTGGATTTTGGTACTCCTTATTACACTCCGAACAATACAATCTCCACGGATGAGTGGTAGTCATGCCAGTCAAGATTGTTTTGTGTATAGGGCAACGGAATAATGTCTTCAAAACATTATCCTTAATAGCCTTTTCCATAATTCATTTTGTCTTTCTTTATCAGATTATATAATGGTTGGCTATCTTATATTATAACATAAAGAAGGATAAGTTGTCAATGCCAGTCCTCATCACAGGCTTCCATTTAACTCCCTTATATCTTCTCCTCCGCAGCATGGACAGATACCATTATCATACTGGTGTGCAGTTTGGTCTTGCTCATTGAACTCGGCTCCACAGTCTAGACATTTATAATTCATCTTATAGCCTCCATCAGAAATCTCTTCATATACTTCCTCCATCTAGATATTGTGCTCCTATCTACTTCCCATCCATATCTACTACAGACATCATTGATACTACCAATGAAGATGTCAGTCTTGAGACTGATATTATACTTGGTGATAATGTACTTCATCTTGGCAGTAAGAGGAATCTCCTCAAAGATAGTAGGGTCAGGCTGAGGGAGTTTGGTTATATCTATCCGCTTAGGTTTGGGAGGAACAAGACCTCGCTCCTTCAATATCTTGTGTCGGAGTTTGATAGTAGCTATATCAGTCATTATTGCCTCGTAAGTAGCAGAGTAATAAATAATGCTACCTCTATACATAGAGCTATGGTTAGTCTCTTGATTATCCAGTTATACATATCTAGTGTTCTCTCTCATAGCACCAGCTATCCTGACAACTGATACAGAAGAATCTCTCAGCTAATATCTCCTGCTCGGCAGCTACATCAGGATTAGCTTCCTTATCTAAGATAACTACATTATCAGAATCACAGTTAGGACATCTGATTATATCAAGGTAGCTATCCTCATCAAGTCCTTCATTAGGATATTCACAGTCAGTCAGGTCTGGTAGTATCTTACCATAAGGCATAGGTACTATAGGAATATCAGCAAACTTAATATCATTATGTTCCTGCTGAGGATGCTCTAGATAGTAAGCGTGAGCATAGCCTGAGTCATTACATACTGAGCAGCCTGAACCTCCACATTCTCTACAGATAATACCATTCATACTTTGTTTGTTTCTCTCCTTTGTCTCAGCTCATACTGTAATCGTCTAGCTTCCCATCTTGTAGTAGGCATATCATTATCCTGAACTCCTAGCCTAGATAGTGTTCTACATTGCTTAGGAGTAGGAGGTAGATTCCAGCTAGAGGAAGGATAAATGTTTCTCATGGTTCATCTACTAAAGTAATTAGTAGCTGCCTAGTTGACTCCTCAGACATCTGTCGAGGTATGCTGACTGCTCTGAGCCATTCCTTAAATACTGACTTGGCATTACAGATATAGATTGTAGGCTCTGTTGATATATCATCATAGTGAAATGACTCTTCGAGTAGCATAGTAGTTAGTGTTTTGTTCATGCTACCTCCTTTCTTTAAGCATCCACAATTCTTGGATAATAGTATTTGCTTCTGAATCTCAATGGGCTGCCAAGGCTTAGGATATTGCTCACTATCTAGTGGTAGTACTTCTAGCATACTATTATGATTGAATCTTCTACCTCTCATCTCAGCTACTGTAAGAGTATGAATATATCTTAGAACAATCAGATGCCCTCTCCATCTCATAACTTCAGGATGATGAGCAAAGCCTTTCTTATTATTAACTATGATGCTGTAGATGCAGTGTATCTCATGGTGTTGAGCTACGAGATGCTTGTTACATAGTTGGCTAACAGGTATATCCCAGACTCTCATCTACTAATGTCCCTTCTCTTCTGTATATTATCTTTAGTATGATGTTTCTTGTGGCATCTTCTATGGGCTAACTTCCTATTCTCCAACTTCATGTTCATGTGATTACCGTCAAGGTGATGTTCTGTCAGGTTATCAGTACCTCTTGGTGGCAGTATATCCTCATAGACAAAAGGCTGATTGCAGATACAGCAGTTAGGCTGATGCTGCTGAATCAATAGCCAGAGGAAGTATTTGAGACGCTGCTTCTCCTGAGATAACCTTCTGGTCATAAACTTGGTAGTATCCTTATTATCTTAATTTTTTTTAGCTATAGTCACTCTGCGACTACATTGATAGCCTACAGCTAGATGCTCCTTTACAGATACTTTGACAACTACACTGTTAGAATAAATTACTCTTCCCCTAGCTACTTTCTCATCATGGTAAATATGCCAGCCGAGAGGATATTGTGAGTCACTGATATCTGTTAGTAGATACAGCTCACTGCTATCTCTAAAGTCTGATTCATCTAGCCAGGTTCCTATCTTCCTAACTTCAACTCTGCTACGATACTCTCCCACTAGATCTCCATCTTCTGTTAGACGCATAATCTTGTATCCTACCTTGCATGGTTTGAATCTACCCTTCTTATCTAAGCACATAACTTCCTCCTGTTAGTTTAGTTCCGCTCTCCTAGCTATAATCTCCCAAGCAAAGCTCTCAGTCAGCATAATAAAAGCCTTGCATATAGAGCCTGTTAAGCATCTCTTATCTGAGCAGTCAGTACAGAGGAAATCTCTGGCTATAGCCTGAGCCTGTATCCTTACCTGCTCAAGTGCTTTGTTCTCTACATATTGGCGGATATGTTCCTGAGTACCAGCAAGCTGCTGTGATTCAGTAAGGACTGCTAGTAAATCCTTATCATCTAGCTGTCGTAGTACATTATTAACGTACTTATCAGATTCAGATGATAGGATGATGCTAGCTTCTATGAGATTATGAATTATCTGATGCTGCACTTGATTACGATTGTCTAACTTCTTCATATACTACTCCATATCTTATCATTTCCTCTTCTGTCATCTTCCTAACTATGCACGGTCTCTTTATACCATCACTTAACCTGCTAATCTGCCCTCTCACAAACTGCCCTGGCTTCTGTCTAGGTAATGACTTACTATCCAGAATGCATTGTAGTTCGTGAAGAAGGTGCTGATTGATAGGTCTATTGAGTAGTTGATTCAATGCTGTATGTTCAGCCAGTTGTCGCTTGAGATATGACCTGTCTGATTGGCTGAGCTGCTGCTGTTCAGATGGACTTAGCATTTGACGGATTGACATTTGCTTCCTCCTCTAGATATTGTTGATATGCTTCAGGTTCATGTACTGGGCAGGGCTTTAGTCCTTCTAGCCTTCCAGTTCCTTTGGATGCTGCCTTTGAGTAGGTCATATTGATATAACATCTGCATTTAGGCTTCTTACTTTGATTGTTCATTATACATACATTATATCACACTCCAGCTACTATGTCAACCTTTCTGTTGCATTGTCATACCTCAACTTATCAATCATTACAACTTATCTGTTGCATGGTGCAACAAGTAACTTTACTTACTTCTTACTTCTTACTTGATTCTGAGCAAAAGAAAAGGGAGTAGTGGCAACTTCTACTCCCTGTTCTTATCTGGTCCTGATGTTCAGATTATGCCTTTCTTCTTCAGCAACTTCTGCCTTATGCCATATCTGAAGTTCTTGTCAGTATTGGACTCATATGCTTGCTTGAAGTTCTGCTCCTCATTGAACATCTGGTCTCCGAACTCTTCTAGCAGTGAGTCAGTACTGATGTCAAACTTCTTGCCTGTGCCTCCACCACCTGCTTTAGGAGTTCTGGCTGCTGTCTTTGTTAGCCTGATGGTAGGTGCCTGCTCCCCAAAGTCCCAAGATAGCCAGATGCCATCTGCCTTATCAAGTTCCCCAGCATCATAAAGTGGAGTTATGACTCCGACTATGGCATCCTTGACCGTGTTCTCAACTGCTACCAGTTCTGCCCGCTTGGCATCCAGTTCTGCCTTCTCCTCGGCTTTGGCTGTCTTATCAATCTCCCGACTGATACGAGTCACCTCTTTGAAGTTACCTTCGCTGAGTGCCTTTTGGAGTCCGGCCATCAATTCTGCTTTGGTAGGTGGTTCCTGTGCGACTGGTTCAGATACGACTGATTCGTCTGCGACTGGTTCTTGCGTTGGCTGTTTTGCCATTTGTCCTCCTTATAGAATAGCATCTTATTATTGCACTATTGCAACTGCTATTCATTTGTTAAAGTGCTGTGCTGTTGCCACTTCACCAGCACGGATGAGTTGTGGTTATATTCTCATCGTAATCATATTGTATCATACTGGCATTGAGTTGTCAAGACCAGTAACATTCTTGAATCTTAATTCATGACTAATAGTTCCTGAGACATATGTTCTAATTGGCAGGAAGTAGCACATATGTTCTATAGCACAGATGTTCTACTTGGCTGGTAGTTCTTGTGTTGATATAATATGCTGCGGATTGTAATGGCTGTGTATGATTCCTGCTTTGATATATCACAACCTCCACATATCTTATGAGAATGATTCTTGCATGACCATATCCTGTCTGATAAAGAATAATCCGCCTATACGGTCAGCCAACTTTGATGATGGGATGTTAGTACTAGATGAGAAGACAGATTTTGGATTTGTAAAATCATTCTTGGGAAGGCTCATATTTGGTGCAGTCTGACCTTTTGCTATGGCACTTCAGATTAGCTCTTAACCCAGCTAAGCATTTAGGCTTAAAGTTAGGATAGCCAGTAGTTGTATAGAACTTACATAGCTCTATCATTACTTGTCCAATCCTAGCATCTTATGCAAAGTATTATGTATCTTCTCCAATTCTTCCTTAGCAGTATTCCCTAGCAATACCTCAAAATCAGTTGGCATAACAAATACTGCACAGCCTATAACATTAGCAAGACTATTGACCAATCCTTGCAACTTATCAGCTTTGACTCCTCTAGGAATCTTCAGTATAGCTACTCTAGGTTCTGTTGGTTTAGCAGGAGCTTGCTGCGGTGGTTGCTTAGCTGGTGCTTCCTTCTCAATATCAAACAGAACAGTATAGCTATCATCAGGAAGTTTAGTAGCAGCTATAATCACTACCTTCCTTGGAAGCATTATCCTGTGCTTAGCAGCTAGTGCAGCAGCAACAGTACCATACTTATCAAAATCTTCCTTAGTAACTTTATCTCTAACAGCCATAACTACTTACCATCCTTTCTATCATACTCCTTATCCTCCATAACCCTAACTACTATCCTAGCAAACTCTATATTACTCATCTTACTCTCACTCCTCATATTCCACAAGTCTTGTAGTTTAGCTACTAGCATCTTAGCATCCCTATTACTATCAAGATACTTACAATAACCAGCAGTAGCTCCAAAATAGTCAATGAGGCTATCAAGCTTAGCAGCATCCTTAATATAGATAGGCAACCATACATGCTTCTTGCAATTATTACACTTAAATAAACTTCCACCATAGAGGTCATGTGTTCCTATCAGCACATGAGGCTTACCATCAGGACAATAACTACCTATCCACTCTATTCCTAGTTCCTTAGCATTCTTTACTGCCAGCTTGGTGGTATTCCTCCTAATGGCTTTATCCTTTCCTTTAACTCCTCTATCTGACTTCCTATCCTTACCACCATATCTGTGTCTTGTGAGTCTAGCGGAGCCTCCATTAGTGTCTTCAGCTTTTGTACTAATCTTGCTCTTTGTCTTTGTATCTTTAATCTTTCTTCCTTTTCCTTTTCTGATAGTTGTAATCTCTTCCTTCCTCTTGTTTCTTCCTGAGGATGTGTCTTTATATACTCCAGTCCTGATTCCATCCAGCAGTTCCTGATTCCTATTGGTGTTATCTTCTGAGCATGCCATCGAAAATTCTTTACCCATCTTCTTGTCCTACCATCTTTAGTCTTCCATAACCTTCCAGCTATCATTATTTCTCCTAGCTGGATTGGTTCTCCGCAATGAGAGCATTTAGGAACAGTCTTACGGCAGATGGCTATCCAGATGTCCATTATATGTTCATCTTATCCTACCATAGAACCTGATTTTAAGTATTTGTATAAGCACTTCAATAGCGTACTTATCCCTAACAAGCTTTAAGATTGGTTTGCTTGTAAAGTAATTTCTCTTGAATATACCTAGCTCTATCCACATTTACTATATCCACATAAGTTGCAGTACTCACATCCCTCCTGTAGAATCAATGCTCCTCCACAGTCAGGGCATACATTGCTAGATACTGTCTGCACTTGCTGCTCTGATTGATTATCCTGATGAAAATACTTCCTATGGATTGATAGTTCCTTAGCAGTTAGATTATCTCTGTTACATAAATCACACTTCATATACACATTATATCATACTAGCATCCTGTTGTCAATCTTACTATCTACTATGATAATTAAATAATCATACGCAATTATATCCTTGACATCCCCAGTAATATGTGATAGACTCATAGTATGAACGGTACTGGTCAAGGACCTTCTGTACTGACGCCTTCAGATACTCCTAAGGAAGTAGCTATTGCTGAATCCCTCCTACCCTGGAGAAAGGATGATAACAGAGCAAAGTACTTTGGATATCTAGCTTGTGGATTTACTACTGAAGAAGCTCTATATATGCTAGGATTAAAGCTTAGCTGGCTAGAGGAGCAGAGACAATCTTCAGACTTCTCATCCTTTGAATTAAGAGTTCCTGAAATCCGCAAAGAATTAAGCAGGGAATATATAGAGCTAGACTTCTTCAGAAACTTCATGTTGGTCTTGGAGAAGGATTACAGAGTCCTCAAGCAAGCATTAGAGGCAGATATAGAAGGAACAGGAGTCATTCCTCAGCAAGCTCATCAATATCTACTCAAACTCCGCTCAGCATATACTCCACAGCAACTACAAATCCTTGAACAGGCTATGAGAGGAGTTGGTGAAGCAGGATTCAACTTTGCTAAGTTCGTAAAGGATAATCAAGAAGTAATAGAGCTGAGCAGAACTGATACCATTAGACTGAAGAGGACTAATGAGAAGGAAAGCAATAACAGCCCGACAGGCTCAAGCCTCCAGACGGAACATTAGGAGAGCACAGGCTAGTCGTATTGGTAGAAGAGAGCCTAGGAGTATAGGTAGGATTACTGCTAAGAGACAGAGATATAGCAAACCTCCAGTACCAAGAGTAAGAACATTAAGGAGTAGATAGTGGAGATACCTATTGAAGCAATATGTAGTCTTGGTGTTGGTGGAGTATTAGCTATAATAATCTTCTTAATGTATAGGAGAGACAGGAAATCTAGTGAGAATCAGCTCTGCCAATACTCAGAGCAGCTTCGTCAGGATAGAGTATTTATGGAAGATAGGATGGATAAGATTATCAGCAGAGACCAAGCTACTCGTGAGAAGCATACTACTGCTCTTAATGAATTAACTACTTGGTTGCAAAGACAGAATGGAAAACACTAAGGAGGTAATAATGGCTAAAGGAATACCAAGGAGAGATGGTTCTGGTAAAGGAACTAGAGCTAATAGAGGCAGGGGAGGATGTAGCACAACTAGGAGTATAGGTAAAGGTTCTAATAGGAGGAAGTAGATATGGCTAGAGCAAGAAGTGCAAAGAAGGCTAGGTCTGCTAGAGGAAGTAAGAAGTTCTTACAAACAGCAATCAATCCTAGTCATAAGGGATATTGTACTCCTATGACTAAGAAGACATGTACTCCTCGCAGAAAAGCCTTAGCTGTGAGATTAAAGCCAGGCGGAGATTTATATAGAGGAAAGAGGAAATAGCTTGTATGCAGACTATTACTCAAGATGAAGCTCTTAAAGCTTTGTTCTCTAATCGCAAGCTTATGATGGAGTCTCTGCTGGAGATAGAGAATAAGGAGCGTAAGCTTGTTCCATTTACTCTCAATCCTATCCAGCTAGATATGCTAGAAACATCAGGATATAGAGATGTCTATGTCAAGCCTGCTCAGGTAGGAGCTACATCATTCCATCTGGCTGATTTCTATCTAGACAATATCACTATCAGTGGCACTGTATCAGTAGTAATCAGCTATGATGAGACCAGTGCTAAGAGACTAATTATAAAAGCTAAGAGATTCCATCAGTTCTTGGAAAGGAAGATACCATCTATTCCCAGGATGGAGCACAAGGGAGCTGAGGAACTAACATGGGAGGATAGAGATACTGGACATTATTCTATCATGTATATCTTCTCATCCAGAAGCTACACACTTGGTAGAGGAGAAGCTATACATAATCTGCTATTAGATGAATATGGCTTCTGGCTATTAGGCACACATGAGCAAGTATTCAGCTCAGCAGTTCAGAGAGTTCCACTGAAGCTGGGAACTAAGGTAAGGATACAATCTACTGCTAATGGTGAAGATAATCCTCACTGTGAGATATATAGAGCAGCTAAAGAAGGAACAGCAGTATCACAGTCAGTATACAAGCCTCATTTCTATCCTTGGTTCATTCATCCTGAGTATATCATGTATGCAGATGACCCATTCTGCCTAAACAAGGATAACATAGACCCACTACCTATGCTGCAGTCAGATGAGATACTACTGATGAAAGTACTCATCTCTCATTATGGCTTTGATGAGTATGATGCTATGGCTAAGCTAAGGTGGAGGAGATATAAGAAGGCAGAGATGGCTAGCCTTAGAAGAAGTGGAGATACAGTATTATTATTTGAGCAGGAGTTCCCTGAGGATGATGAAACATGCTTCCTAGTAGCAGGAGACCAAGCATACAATACTGATATTATAACTGATAAGATTCGTCAGTGTATTCCTGCTCCCATCCAAAAGAATATAGTAGCTACTGACTCTAGAACCAAGGATACTGTATCAGCTACACTAGATATCTGGCATGATAAGGAGGAAGGATTAGGCTACATAGTATCTATAGACCCAGGCAAGGGGAAGACATCTGAATCAGTAGGTCATGTCTGGCACTTCACTGATGAATATAAGGATAAGGATAACAATGAGATTCCTCCAGTTATGCAACATTGTGCTACATTAGCTGGCTTCTATGATGAGTGGGAGATGGCGTTGCTGATGAAGGAAGTAGCACACTATTACAATGGTGCTGTAATAGCACCAGAGGATAACCTAGATATAGTTAGCCATCTTAGGGATTATCCTGACTTATATTATAGGGAGGATGTAAGGACAGGTAAGCTTGTCAGAGCTATAGGATGGCAGACTAACCTATCCACTAAGCCTTATATGATTACTGAAGTTAGCAGACATCTTGAACATATAGACTGTCAGGACATTAGATTCTGGAGTCAGTGTAAGAATATCCGCAGAAATGCTAATATCAAGAGTGGCATATTAGTAGTAGGAGCAGATGACCACCATGACTGTGGTGCTATTGCTATAGTATGCAGAAATGCTCAGCCTATCCAGAGAGGATATGTTGGAAGTGCAGGATGGCATGAAAGTTGGGGAAGATAATAGGCAGTAGTTGATATGGGACTGATAGAGATGCTAGATAGTATATTCTGTAAATCCTGTAATAACGCTCTTCGTGATTGTAATTCTGCTAGGCAGAAGTGTATTATACAGCTTGAGGAAGTTAATAAGAAGATAAAACAGATGGAGGAATTGTTACCTAGACCTGTTCCTCCAGAACTAACATACCTTGTGGAGAAGGATACCATCTGGGTTCAGGATGTACTTAGTCTCTTCAAAGCTAATGTTATCAGACTACCACTAGGTTCTGAGTTCAGATTAACAAACAAAACCGAATTTCTAGATTTTGTAGCATGGGACTGGATAGACCAGCTTGAGTATCATAAGTTCTTCAGGTGCGGTAACTTTGCTATATCCTTCAAGGCTCATGCTGACCAGTTTGGTATAAACCAGGTGGGCATAGTATTAGATTATGAAGCTGGGCATGCTTACAATATAGTTATCTTTCCTGATAGGAAGGTAATGCTGCTGGAGCCTCAGAATGACCAGATATGGTATTGGGAGGATAAGGACTTACCATTCTATGTGTTAGAAGGAGCAGTAGTAATAATATGAAACTTCTGCATATAAATAAGAAGAATATCAAAGGATTCTTTGGCTGGTTTAACCCTGCAAACTTCATGGATACCTACCAGGAATGGCATGCTTTTGTTGAAGGGATAGCTGATGGATTCTGTCCTTGGCAATCCAGATATGACCCTAATGAGGAGCTGAAGCAGGATATTGAAAGTGAACACCACTACTACTCTGCTGGAACTGTTATAGGCTTTGCTGCTTTCATCTTTGCTATAGCAGGTGCAGTTAGGTTAGTATTAGAGGTAGTATTATGAAGCGAGATATAAATGAAGTAGTATCTAGATGTAAAGAGCTTAAGAAATTCTGGAATCCTAGAAATGAAGCCATGAAGCGCTGGTATAGGCTCATAGAAATGGTAGATGAGCTTAAGCAAGATAAGATGGAATCATTTGTAGGTAATGACCCGAGAGCATTATATAACCTTACACTCCATCTACTAGATACTTATATTCCTCACAGAGTTAAAGACTATGATATGTCTGATTTTGAGGTAGCTAATGCTGTAGCAGATGTCAGCAGGTACTTCAAAGTTAGCTGGAAGGATGCTAAGGATACATTCCGCAGAGCTAATCCTAGACAATCTCTGATGAGAACATTCATAGGATTTATGCTAGCCACTGGCTGGTATGCTATGATTAGCATGAACTCTGATGATGGTAGCAGAACTTACAAGGAGCCTATAAATCCTATGGAAGTGTATCCTATGTGGGATGGAATGTTAGGATTAGATGAAGTAGCACATATCTATACTATCACTAATAAGCAAGCTATCAATCTGGCTAGGAGAAACAACTGGACATTAAGTACTCCTTATTCTCAGTGGCAGGCTACTGCTGGTAATAATATAGTATTATATGACTACTGGTGGATGGAGATAGCAAATGACTTCCCATTCACTGCAATAGCATGGAACGCTATAGTTATAGGAGATAGCTTAGTTAAGTTTGAACCTACCAGATTCAAGAGAATTCCCATCTATACAGCTCCAGTAGGAGGACTACCTGATATGGGTAGTCTAACAGAAGGTTATCTACCAACATACTCCTCTACTCTCAAGCTACAGACTCAGGAAGTAACTGGTGATAGATGGAAGGCTGAGCTAGGGCAATCTATCATAGCTACCAATGAGAATATCTACAAGACTTGGAATAAGTGGTGGTCATTTAGTCTACAACTATTAAGAGATACTGCCCAGCCAAGAATCTTTGAGCGTAGTAGGAGTGGTAAACCTATAGTAAAACCTGAGGATGTATTTAGACGGGGAGCTATATTCAGAGGAGGTCCTGATGATGCTGTAGACTTTATGGCTACTCCTCCTATACCATTGGAACTGAGAAGTACCCAGCTTGACTTAGAAGCTATGATGCAGAGAGGAGGAGTCAGCTGGGCTATGCACGGTGCTGTAGCAGGTCAGATAACTGCATATGTAATGAGCCAGATAGCAGCATCTGCTAATCAAGTAATGAAGCCATTTCATCAGGCTATAGTTGATGCTCTATCTGATATAGACAATGATGATTTAGAAGATATTAAGTATAGAGGTATCAAACCTTATGGTTGGAAATATCCTACATCACTACCTGAGAATACTATGGTATCTGCTGATTATGAGGTAGAGATACCTGGAGACTTAGTACAAAGAGCTACAACAGCAAGAATGCTAGACCCTGACTTCAGACTTAGTTATAGTTATGTAGCACAGAAGCTATTTCCTGATATTGGAGATGCTTTACAGGAGAGAGCAAGAGTTAGAGCTGACCAGGCTGAACTACATCCTACTAACAGTATGATAGCTCTTATCCAATACTACAGACAGCAGGCTGCATATCTGGCTAATGTAGTTAAGGATATGGAATCCTCCAAACTATATGACATGATGGCTGACTTAGCACTACAACAACTGATGCCTCCTACTGAGGAACAACCTGCATCTGGTCAGCATCAGAGAAACTTCGGCTTAGCTAGACCTGAAGCAACTCCTCAATTACCATCTGGTCAAAGAGTCAAGGCAACTGAGGTATAATATGCAAGACCCATTCAAAGGTGCAGAAGCAACTGGTGTTGTTCCTGGTGGAGAAGCAGTATCTACTCTCCCAGTTCCAGTAGAAATTCCTGAATACTATACTGGTTTTGCTAAGGAGTTTGGGCAATTTGGAGCTGATTATCAGAGTGCTCTTACCAGATTACAAACTGCTGAATCTAAGCTGAATCAACCATCTGTAATGTATACTGTTCCTGAAGGATTCCTGAGAATGGGAATGAGGATGAGTCCACTAGCATATATTATAGAATCCTTAATGCCTACAGGAGTTAAGAAAGAAATCAAGGAAGCTGCAACTGTTGAAGCTCAGGCTGAGTTTGATGCTGCATCTAGAGAACTACAATCTATCAGCTGGAAGTTGGAAGTAATGCAGACATTACCTCTATATATATCTGACCCATTCTATGAGATAGGCAGTGCAGAGGATGTACTGAAGTTTATATCTCCATCTCTTGAACTAACTGATAATGAAAGAGCATGGCTAAGTGCTACTTACGATAAGCTATCTCCACTAACTAATGTTCTACCTGAAGGCTATAAAGGAGATGTACTGGATGCTCAGTCTACTATACTCAATGAGATACTGACATCTCCTAAGCTTGAGTTGAGAGGAGTTCATCATCTCACTATAGATGAGATAGCTAAATCCTTTATGTTTGGTGTTGCTAAGCTTCCTCCTGGTATGACTGAGGAAGATGTAAGAAGCATGCTCAGTGAGATGGAGATAACTGATGAAGGATTGCAGAGCCAGAGAGATTGGCTAGAACAAAGAGCTAAGGATTGGGGAATTGAATCTGCTAGGATGAACCTGATAAAAGCAGGAGCTATCTTAGCGGAAACTCCTGAACTAGCTCCTTCTGAATGGGCTAAGCTGATAGTAACTCAGCCAATGATGGCTACTGTGGAGCTGATGCAGAAGTGGTGGGATAATATCAGTAGGCCTATATCAGCAGCACTAATAATGAATCTTCCTGCACCAGCAGCAGGAGCTGCTCATGGAGTAGCATTAGGAGCAGCAGTAGGAGCTACTGCAGGTTCCATCATTCCTGGCTTAGGAACAGCAATAGGAGCAGGTGTAGGAGCACTGGTTGGTCTGATAGGCGGTGCTGCTTTATTTGCTGCCTATGAGGATGATGCTGATAAGGAATTAACTAAGCATTATGAGTTCTATCGTGAACAAGGAGAAGGTGCTTGGTCTTCCTATGCTAAAGCCTTCAATGATTGGGATGCTCCTTGGTGGAAGAAGATGATACTTGACTCTGCCTATGACC
>CAYUTF010000084.1:0-14325 GCA_964447495.1 uncultured archaeon | reverse complement strand
ATCGTATCTTAAATTATGATTTTATACTTCTTTACAAAAATAATATAAAATTTTTATTTATATGTTTAACATTTTCGGAAAAGGAATATTAAGACCCCGAAATCATTATAAAAAGGACTAAATTAATAAATAAAAAAAGGAATAACATAGAATTTAAAAATCAATGTCTTTTCCTTCAAAAGCATATTTATAGATCTCTTTAAATTCATCTGGGCTTGGAGAGCGAGGTGTTAAAACAGCACTTGCATCTTGATAGCATAAATTTAGGAGCGTGTCTAAATTAGAATCAAGGTCTTCCCTACTTATGCCGGTTTCCTTTAATGCTTGAGGGAACCCCACTTCTCTCTGAAGTTCTTTAATCTTATCAATTACTTTAAACGCAGCTTTTTTATCATCTTCGTCCCATTTAACCCAGCCTAATTGTTTAGAGAGTTTTGCATAGATTTTTATGGTCTCATCATTATCTGGATCATTTAAAATGAATTGGGTTACATATCTGCAGAGTATACCCACAGATCGTCCATGAGGAACATGATATAATGCACCCCAACTATGTCCCATTGTATGACCAATATGGACATTCCCATTACCAAATGCTAATCCCGCTATGGTTGCTGCTTGATGCATATAATCTCTTGCCTCTTCATTATTTCCATCTTTACAAGCAATTGGTAAGTACTTAAAAATTAATTCAATTGCTTTTAATGCTAAAGCGTTACTAAATTCATTCCGCCAAATAGTGCCCAAACCCTCTATAGAATGAGCTAGCGCATCAAATCCCGTGTCAGCAGTTAATTTTGGTGGCATTCCCTTCGGAAAAATAGGATCTACAATAGCATAAGTTGGGATTAATCCTCGATGGAGGAATAAAAATTTTTTCCAAATCTCTTCCTCATATCGTGATATAACA
The DNA here is from genome assembly GCA_964447495.1 of uncultured archaeon. GTDB lineage: Archaea > Asgardarchaeota > Lokiarchaeia > Sigyniarchaeales > SOKP01 > SOKP01. The sequence goes on along the minus strand of CAYUTF010000084.1, from coordinate 13,415 downwards.
GTCACATAGGTTGTTTCTGCGCCTGTTCCGGATGTAGTAGGAATTGCTACTAGTTTTGCTTTCTTGCCCATTTCATATAAATCACTTCTAAAAGGATGAATATCATCGAGTTTAAATTCTGGGAATTCATACAAAGCCCATAGAGTTTTCGCAGTATCCATAACAGAACCACCACCTAGAGCAAAAATTATGTCCGGTTTATAGTTCAAACATAACTCTCTAGCTTTTAATACGCCTTCTTCTCGAGGGTCAGGAAGAACTTCATTAAAAACTTCGTATTCTTTGCCAAATTTATCCAAAACATCGGTTAAAATCTTTAGATAGCCTAACTCTTCAATAACTTTATCTGTTACTATAAAACATTTCTTTCCTGAAATATTTTCTATAAAATCTATTGCGTCAGGTCCGTAAATTATATTCGGAGAAAAAAAGAACCACATTATTTCATTTCACCTTTTACAGTTAAGTAAAATTACTTATACTTCTTAATTTAATTAATTTATAAATACTTATATTTTTTGTAAATTAAATAAATTATTAACCGAAAAAATTTATCTTAATTTAATTTAGATTTAGATTTAGACTAGCATGATAGTAATAAAATAAGAGGTAGAAAAACAATGGATGAATCTGAAAAGAATAATTTATTCATTACTTTTAAAGGAGTTATTGATAGTATTATAGATGATAAGCGAAAGTACCCAAAAAATTTAAAAACCATTAATAATCTCACAGCCAAAATTAATTTAGGACTCCACATTGAAGAGGATTATATATTCTGGGTACATCTTACGGCAGAAAATGGTAATTATACTCTTGGTAGAGATAAATTGACAGAATATGATCTAGAGATAATTTCTACTCCGGAAGATATGATGTATTTCTCTAATAGGGAAAATTCAACGCTCCATATGATGTTAAAGAAAAACAGATTTGGGTTTAGGAAACTTCGATATGATAAAGGAAGTAATGGCAAGAGGAATATCGGGCTTCTATTAAAACTTCCGAAAATTCTCGTTTTAGATAAGGTTAAGATGCCAAAATAAGAAAATCTTTTATCTTCCTTTTCAATTTTTATTTATCTGAATTTTAAAAGCTATATCATCAAATATTGAAGTTCTAATATTTAGGGTTGATTATCCTATCAACATATATAAAGAAAGATTCTGATTCATTAAATTTGTTAGATTTATTATTATATTGAAAGAGCTTAACAGAGATTTCTTTAAGTTTCTCATCAATTTTCATACTTATAAAGGAGTAATTACCACTTGCAACAAAAGACCAAGCACCTGTTATACTTCCAGGATTTAGCAACAGAATCCCTTTTCTTGTTAAAAAGACCTCCTCTTTATGGGTGTGTCCTGAGACTAGTATATTATAATTATTTTCAAGAGCTAAGTACTCTAATTGACTATGATCTCCCCTTGGAGTTATCTGGTGACCATGGATTAAACCAATCGAGATAGATTCATTTCCAGTTAAAGAGATTTTTAAGCTTCGAGATTGAGGAAGATTTCTATTGCCACCATAATAGTCCATATTCCCAATTACTTTAAATACTTCCTTTTTTGTTTTGTTATTTAAGAAATCCATAAATTCTGGAGCGTCAATTAGATCTCCTGTGAAAAGAGTATAATCAAATAGGTTCTTAGTTGCAATATTGTTAATTTTTCTATAGATCTCATCAGCAATCTTAGATGCTCTTTGTGGTATATGAGAATCTCCCGTTAAAAGTATATGAACCATAGTTAAGTATTATTTCCTTCTATCCTTATCTTTTTTATCTTCTTTTTTAACAAATAAATATAACTCTTTCGCTTTTTGATCTACTTCAAAATGCTTGCGGATAGGGTCTAAAAAGGAATTAAGATATTTATAAACTGCCGGCTTTAAGTCCGGAGGATTTAAATTTCCTTGAGTATAATCTTTTTCAAGATCTTCGTAAGTATGATATTCAACATTCCCACCATATTTATCAGGTCGTTCAATCTTAAATGATTCTACCAACTCGAATATAATATACTTACAATATTCCAAGATTGGGTTTTCATTAATGTCTTTTGGAGGACAATAAGCTTTATTTATTTTTCTTTTTACATTTTCAGGTGTATCTAACATAAATACAGCAGAATCAGGGTTGGATTTCGACATTTTAAGTTCTATTGCTCTATCTACCCCTGTTAAATCAATATCAGGAGGCTTATTTAAACCAAGCAACATATGGTGATGAACTGCTATTGGCTTAGGTTTATCCAATACTTTTGCGATTTCTCGTGCTAACATATTAACTTTCCTTTGATCTAATCCCAATTGGCAAATATCTGCAGGAATATAAAATATATCTGCTGCTTGCATTAAAGGGTAGAGAATTTGAGAAGCATATAATTTATCCGATTCTTTCCTTCCCATAATTTGAGTGCATCGTTTCACCCGTTTTAGAGTTGTATTTATAGCAATTTTTAAAACTAGTTCCCAATAACGAGGAATTTTCGCAAAATCAGAAGCATAGATAAATTCGACGTTATCTAAATCCATGCCGCATACTTTCCATACTTCTATAAAAAAATCCCCAACTTTCTTAATAATATCTAGATTTCCATTGAACTTCTTATTAGCAGCTGCGTGCCAATCAGCAATTAAAAATTTAAATTTGACACCAGCTTTGGTCATTTTATTCACATTTATAGCTCTTAAAAGACCTTGTGCTATATGAATATTTCCAGAAGGTTCAAATCCATCATAAGCATAAATAGGTTGATTATTTTTCGTTTTCCATTTAATTAATTCTTTTAATTCCTCAACTTCAATGACTTCTTCACCAACTTCTTTTATTAAATCCACTCTTTCTTCTATTGTTAACGTCATTTTATCAACATCATTTATGTATTTAAATTAGTCATTATAATGAAATAATCGATATATTTCTTACTAATACCCTTCTTTTGATATTTGAAACTAAAGAGTTATTATAAATAAATATAATTGCATAAACATTAGAATAATAATTAGAAAAAGGAGCTTACTTCTTCTTTTTCTGTTCAATTGCTGCTTGAGCAGCTGCTAATCTAGCAACAGGAATTCTAAAAGGAGAGCAAGAAACGTAATTTAGCCCTATCGAATGACCGAACTTAATTGATGTTGGTTCACCCCCATGTTCTCCACAAATACCACACTTTAAATCAGGTCGAGTATGTCTTCCATCCTTTATTGCCATTTTCATTAACTTACCAACACCTTTTTGATCAAGGGTTTCAAAAGGATTGTGCTCTAAAATCTCTTTATTCAGATAGATCGGAAGAAACTTTCCTTCTGCATCGTCTCTACTGAATCCAAAAGTCATCTGGGTCAAATCATTCGTACCGAAGGAAAAGAATTCTGCTTCTGTAGCTATTTCATCCGCAGTTAAAGCCGCTCGAGGTATCTCTATCATGGTCCCAAATTTGTAATTTAATTTTACTCCATAACTATCAATGGTATCCTTTGCAACTTTGATGAGCTGATCTTTTACAAGTTTTAATTCAGAGATCATTCCAACTAATGGAATCATTACTTCTGGGAACACTTCAATCCCTTGCAATTTCAACTCACACGCTGCTTGAAAGATCGCTTTCACCTGCATTTCATTTATTTCAGGCCAGACAATCCCTAACCGGCAACCGCGCAATCCCATCATCGGATTCTCCTCAGATAATGAACGGATTAATGATATAACTTTATTTTTCTTTTTTATCTCATCATCAAGAGGCGAAATATCTAAAAGAGATTTAGAAAGAGAATTCGTCATTTTTAACTCTTGGCTTTCTAATAGAACAGTGGATAACTCTGGAAGAAATTCATGCAGAGGAGGATCAAGTAAACGTATAGTGACCGGTTTACCTTCCATGATTTTAAAAATTTCATAAAAGTCACCTTTTTGCATTGGCAAAATCTTATTGAGAGCATCTTGTCTTTCTTCTTGTGTTCTTGCCATAATCATATTCTGAACAACAGGCAATCTATCTTGAGCCATGAACATATGTTCAGTTCTGCAAAGCCCTATACCTTCTGCGCCAAACTCTATGGCTTTTTTCGCATCTGTGGGAGTATCTGCATTGGCGCGTACGCCCAAAGATTTAATTTTATCTGCCATTGCTAATAACTCAGAGAATTCCCCTTTAATTTCAGGTTCAACTAAGGCTACTTTTCCCTCAATTACCCGTCCAGTTGTTCCATCAATAGTAATCATCTCCCCTTCTTTTATAATGGTATCTCCAACCCTAAATTCTTTGTTTTCTACATCAATTTCAATATCTTGAGCACCAACAACAGCGGGTTTTCCAATTCCTCTCGCAACAACCGCCGCATGAGATGTTTTTCCTCCAAACTGAGTCAAAACACCACTTGAAGCGTATAAACCATGAATATCTTCTGGTTTAGTTTGGGGTCTCACTAAGATGATTTCTTGGTGTTCTGTATTTGCTAAATGCTCTGCAGTATCAGGATCAAATATCGCTATTCCTGAAACCGCTCCAGGAGATGCGTTGATTCCTGTAGCTAAAACACGAATAATTGCATTCTCATCTATGCTTTTAAATAATAGTTTTGAAATCTTAAACGTATCTATACTCAAAATAGCTTCTTCTTTAGTTATCATGCCCTCTTTAACCATATCCACTGCAATTTTAACCGCAGCAGAAGGTGTCCGCTTTCCATTTCTAGTTTGTAAAAGGTAGAGTTTTCCATTCTCAATAGTAAATTCAATATCCTGCATGTCCCGATAGTGTTGTTCTAATTTGACCATCGTTTTTTTCAATTCTTTGTAAATTTCTGGAAATTCACTCTCCATATCATCTAATTTTTTGGGTGTTCTTATTCCTGCAACAACATCCTCTCCTTGAGCATTAGTTAAATATTCACCGAATTTCAAATCTTCACCTGTTGATGGGTCTCGAGTAAACGCTACTCCAGTAGCAGAATTCCATCCTTTATTTCCAAATACCATGGTTTGAATGTTAACAGCTGTACCAAAATTTGGTATATTGTTAATTCTACGATAAGTTTTAGCACGTTTGTTATTCCAAGATTTAAAAACAGCTTCAATTGCAATGAAAAGCTGTTTATAGGGATCTTGCGGAAAAGGACTACCTATCTCTTTTTCATATAAGACTTTATAATCAGCAATTACGTTTTGGAAATCAGTAACTTCTAAATCAGTATCTTGAGCCGTTCTAGATATCGAACGTTTATATTTATCAAGAATTCTCTCGAAATTCTCATCTCCGATGCCCATACATACATCTCCGAACATTTGAATAAACCGTCTCCAGGAATCGTAAGCAAACCGCGGATTACCAGTTTGTTCTGCCATTCCTTTTACAGATTCATCATTAAGTCCTAAATTTAATACCGTATCCATCATTCCGGGCATGGACATAGGAGCACCTGAACGTACTGAGACTAATAATGGATTTTTTTTATCACCAAATTTCTTACCCGTTTTTTGTTCTAGTTCTTTAAGATGCTCAATAACAAGAGGCTCAAGTTTTTGCATAATTGCTTTTGGGTCCTTAAAATAAATTAAGCACGCTTCAGTCGTTATTGTAAAACCTGGAGGGATATTAAGCCCTAAATTAGTCATTTCTCCCAAATTGGCACCTTTGCCACCTAAGAGATTCTTTAGTTCTTTACTTCCCTCATTAAAGTCGTATATATATTTCTTTTTACCTGATGTCGCCATCGTTCATCATTATATTTTATGTTATATGCTACTCAAATTCTTTATTAAGATTATATAAGAATCGAAATTTACTTAAATTTTAATAATATTGCTTATGAAATAAAATTTTCGTAAGCTACTGACAAATAATAGAACATTGATATATGGAAAAAAAAATTAGGTCAGAATATCAAGAAACTTCCATATGCCATCAATAATAAAATCGGGTTTAATTTGAGCACTTTTTTTTATCATTTCTAAATTTGTTTCACCTGATAATACACAACAAGTTGTAATTCCGGCATTATGTCCCATCTTAATATCAGTATATAATCTATCTCCTGTCATAACTGCACTATTGCGATGTAATTTAAGTTGTTCTAATTTAAACAAAAGCATCTCTTTATTTGGTTTTCCAAAGACTCTGGGCATACGTTCAGTGGTTTTGTAAAGTAACGCTGCAATTCCACCAGCGTCAGGAATAAATCCATCCTCTATTGGACATCTATTATCAAGATGCGTTGCAATATATGGTATTCCCTTTTGGAGAAATTTTGACGCTCTTTCTAATCTCGCATAAGTTAATTCTTGATCAAAGGCTAAAACTAAAATGTCAGGGTTTTCTTCAGTTAATTTGAACCCTGCTTCACTAAATTCTTTCTTTAAAGATGTAGTTCCTAATAAAAACACGTTTTTATACGATTCTTTATGTAAATAATCAATTGTTGGATGCTGAGATAATATTATATTTTCACGTTTAATAGGAAGATTGAGCTTTTTCAATTTGATGAGATAATCGGAGGTAGATAAACTTGAGTTATTTGAGAGAAAAAAGTATGCCTTATGCTTTTTCTTTAATAGGTCAATTAAATCAAGGACCCCCTCGAATAATTGGTTACCTAAATAAACAGTACCATCTAAATCAAAAAAAAAAATCGCTTTTTTTTTTAGTTCTGATAAATTTTGTTCAAATTTTGTCATGATCTCAAAGATTGAATGGAGAAATAAATCACTTATCTTGTTTTTCTAATATGTTGTAGAAAAATAATGTTTGGAAAAAAAAATTATTGGAATTTTCACAATGATATGATGAAAAATTATTAATGGTTAAATTTTGATGGTTCCCGATCTCTTTGAATTAACCATGCTCTATATTTGAAAGTATATTTACCATTTCTTAAAGGAGAATATCCTGTCTCTTCTTCATAAAGGATTCGTTTAATTTCGGAATCAAGCATTTTACACATTTTTACATCCGATTTTTTCCTAATAATTGGATATAATATTATCACGATGATAATTATGGGAATTACTGTTATCCAGCCATTTTCACTTTGTAAATAGATCACAGAAAAAGAAGCAATTAAAAGAATAGGAATAATAGTGGTGCAGCAATAGATACAGCATTCCCCTCCACTATTCATGGTGGGAGGCCTGTAATTTAAATCCATATTTTCATTAATTGCATTCGATAATAACCATTTTTTATATTTTTTAGTAAATTTTTTCTTTTTAAGGGCATAATTATTGGTTTCTTCGAAATATAATTCTTGCTTTCTTAAAGTATCTAAAGTGATACATACTTTATTGAATTTGTAAAATAAAAACACTACTATAATTAAAACCATACCCACCCATATTATAATAGAATAATAGAAATATTCTATTTCTAATCTTATGAAAATATAAACTGAAACAAAATAAATTAAAAGGCTATAAAAGATGAGTTTGATTATTTTTCTCTTAAGATAAAATCTACTGAATTTACCAAAAGCACTCATTTTATAAATTTTACAATGATTTAAACAATTAAAGTCTAGCTTATAATAATATTAAAAAAAGAAAGAAAAAAATTTTTTTTTTATTCTAATGCTCTGTTTATATTTCCTTTTCAACTTGAGTACCGCACCATTTACAGAATTTAGCGGTTTCCTCTAATTTACTTCCGCATAAACTACACGTTTTTGAATCTGCAGGAGTAATTATATCACTAGTTCCAATAGCTCTTCCTTCAACTTTACCACCACACACAGGACAGAAATTTGCGTCGGGTCGAAGCGAATTGCCGCAGCGTATACATTTGGATTCTGAAACAACTTCTTTCTTTCCGGGTATCGTTTTGATTTGTGCTTGTTGTGCTTCTTTGGGTTGCTTTTTCGACATCTTCTTTTGACCGCTTCGAGCAACTATTGCGGCTATGAGAATGATGACAATTACTACAAGAATCCCTATTAATATTGGTGAGATGCTAACCCATCTTTCTGCGCCATTTATGCCCGTATCGTAGGTAACATCGAACGTTATATCTGTAGATTCTGCGGGAGAATTGAGCGGATCAAAGTATACAAAAAAGTACCAGTCGCCATCAACAGGGACTGTGAAGGTATCCTGGGTGATGGTTGTGACCGCTATATGAGATTCATAAGCAGCTGTTAGATTATAGACATCTACAGCAGTAAAATTGGCTATGAATTCTACATCAGCAGAACCTCCAAAATCATTAAACCATACTAAATAGTAATCTTTCGCAGAACTAATTGAAATACCCCCCGTATCTGTAAGAACTCCATTAAGTTCATAATAAAAGATCGGACTACCCCCTTGATTCCAATTGTAAAGTTGGTTTGCATCTGCTATAAAGAAATCTACTGAACTTGACGAATTAAAATTATAATCAATAGACGAACCAGGTTTTAAGTAGACTGAATAATATTCATAGTAATTATTTAGAAGTGTAAACGAATCATCAAAGCCACCTTCTTTATTAGTCTTCGGAATAGTCTCAAATGGTTGGTTCCAGATTGCAAAACTGATTACTTCAGGTGAGGATTGCACCGAATACGTAATCTGATTACCCGCTTCAATATATTCATATTCATACCAGTATTCATTATAATAGATAGTTTCTGTGGATCGATAATTGACATACCCATCTGCATTAGCACTACTAAAAGGGAACCATAGCGCAACACCGAAAAGAGGTAAGAGTATTAATCCAAGGATAATTGCAAAGACTATTCCCCCGCCAACATACACAGGAGAATAATACCAAGGTCGATACCAATGTCCAATCCAATAGGGAGAATACCACCATCGATAATACCATGGTCTATAGCCCCAGTATCCCCATCGATAATAACTCCTATAGGGACGATAATAATTATGTCTATAAGGTCCACTGGGAGAACGTGAGGTTATACGAGTTGCGCCCGTCCTACCAAATGGAGTTCCACTTGGGGTTCCACGTGGCATTCTAAAACTGCTAGGACCTCCACGAAATCCACCACCTCTAAAACCGCCACCAAAACCGCCTCCTCTAAATCCTCCACCACCTCTCATCCCACCTCCGCCTCGAGGCATCTTATTATTTCACCTCAGCTTCTTTTGATTCATTTAATCCTTTTTGTTTGAAAATATAGTCTCGATTAATCGCGGCGATAATTAAAATCATGGAAATGATCGACATCGTTAGTCCTATAGGATCGATCCCCGCTACTACGGGAATTGATGATAGTGCAAAAGCTATCGCAAAGAAAATCCATTCTGCGATCATTAGAACCACAATAAGACTGGGAACTACAATCCGAATGATATTGCCCGTACGAATATTTTTTGTATCTGCAAATGAAGAGTAGATCAGCGCAAATAAACCGATTATACCTATAATTAAAAGTAATGTACTGATTACAACAATGACGCTCCATATAGGACCGCCTTTCTGTATTAAACTGAGTATTGGTACAAAAAAGTCTACGCCATGTGTTTCAAAGAGATAGAAGTTAAGAAGACCACCTCTAACATCTGCCAAACCTAATAAAGTCATTATGTCTGCTTGATCAGCGATGAAAAATCCAAAAACGCCTGCGAGCGGTAACAATATACCTAAGATAAATGCAGTGACCGCTGAGATACTAGCAAACCAAAATTCAGCTACTCGCGTGTTTGAGACGGGAATTAAACCTCTCTCATCGGGAATCTCATCAGGAATGTAACTCCAACAATCCTGTATACTAGAAACTCCTACTAATTTTCCATTTTCAACAACAGGTACAATATTTACTTGTAAATCACGCATCCTCGTGAAAGCTAAAGAAACAGGAGTATCAAGATTTACTGGTTCTATTTTATACATAGTGGATATAACTTTTGCGCTTTTGCAATCCGTTCCTTCTGCAACTACATTCTGAACAATATCGAAATCAGCAATAACGCCAAGAACATTATCAGAGCCCTCTTCTACAACTACAAGATCAGGAACACCTAATTCTTTCATTTTTTTGGCCGCATCTTGCACAGAAGCATTTGAATTGATGACCCCATATTCATCATCTATAATTAAATCTCGAACAAAATATTCCTTACCGGATAAGCCCAAATTTAATCACTTTTTTAATTAGAGTGTATTATGTCTAGAAAAATCAAATAATAATTAAATATTTTCAATAGTCCAATTTTTGATTTCTCTAATATTCAAGTGAAAAATTAAAATAAAAAAAATAAAAAAATTTAGTAAAATTCTGCTCCATCTATCTTCGTGGTTGAATTTACCATTTCTTGTGCCGCTTTGGTCGCTCTCATGACTTTAGCCATATTACCGACAAGTTTAAATTTTCCCGCCATTAAACCTTGAATCGGATCGAGTTCTTTTTTCAAGACTTTAACCCAGTTATCATATTTCCCAGCAAAAACAAATTCTGCTGCTACTTTTTCTCCCTCTTTCAATGGTTTTGGCGGAGTTCCTGGAGGTAAAATATCATATCCTTCTCCTTCTTTAAGTAGTTTAGCACCTGTACAATCACCCTTGTATAACCCGATGAACATCTTGATTTCATGATCTAAATTACCACTCGGCTCAATTACAAATATAAAATCACCATCCCACCAAGAAGCGGCTGCTCTATAATCGGTATTCGCATTTAATGCTTTAACATAAGCTTTTGACCATTCTTCTGAAAAAACTTTCATTTTTCACACTCTTTTTTAATCATTAATTTTACTTGTTACTAATTTAATTATTGATCCTTTTTATTTGAAAATAATCAAAATTCGTATATCACTCAATAAAAGTAAAAGTAAAAAATTATATTGGATTGTAAAGGTCAAATTAATTTAGGAATCAGACACCAATACCTATTGTATTACCAATACCTGCAACAATTACTTTTGAACCTTTTTCGGTTCTTTTTCGGATTCCCATCTTAATCCGTTCTACGATATTCGGTACTGAGTTCGTAATAGGTCGTTTCATTGTTGTTATAGCATCCTCTAATGATTGTCTACAAATTAGGGCATCAATAGGAATCGCTTTTTTCGTTGATGATTCTTCAATGTAGAATTTTTCAACTCCAATTCCACCGATTGCAGCACCTACACCCTCAGTAATAGAACCTGTTTTATCTCCTGAAAGTTTTAAACCGGCATCGATCATAAAAATACGAGAAATTGAATCTCCGTGTTGCTCTATTAATTTTTTTATCGCTGTTCCGGGTTTACCTACGGTCCCGCCAGGACCTTTTGCTCGGACAACAAAAATAGTTCTATCTTCAAAGCTAACCTCCTGTAATATAGTATCCTTTGCTACTTCAAGTGCTTCTACTTCACCATTTTGAGTGATGTCTCGAACTAAATTGCCTACAACCATAGGACCAAGAGCATCACCGATAGGACTTCCTTCAGAGAAAGCTTTAGTGGCCCGATGATATGATTTAGCCATTGCAAGAATTAAACTCATTTGCATTGATATTTGCATGAGTAAAATATAGGATTTTGATTTTTTTCCTAAAATCAAATAATGTTTAACTAATCTATAGATATAATCTACAGCCATAGCTGCTTCTAAAAGATTTTCTAAATTCTGGGCATCTGGAGAGTCTTTTATGATATTTGGAGCCATTTGGAAAACCTCTTCCTTGAATCTATTGTCTCTCACATCAATAATATGATCAATTTTAGGAACAATTCCATAGGGATCAAGATCCACTGGAGTAATAGCAATAAAGCTAAGGAAATCCTCAAGCTTTAGCATCAAATCTTTTTCTGTTTCTTTTTTATCAGCAAATTTTTTAAAACTAGTTAAAAGAATTTGTTTTCCTTCATCATTCCATGTTTTTAATTTTTCTAATCCTGATTCTATTTCCTTTTGTGAACGATACGATTGAAGTTTCGTTCCATAGAACATGGATACAAATATTAATACAAACCACAGCAAATTAAGAAGAAGACCCAATGGATCCGTTTGTGTTTGTCCAAATAGTTGCATTAATTGAATAATCATGAACATCCTTCTTAGAATTTTAATTTTATAATAGAGAATTTAAATGTAGTAAATTTTCATAATAACAAAATTTATTTAATCTTATATTCTTTTCTATTATAGAGTATAGAAGTAATTTTTCCTTGATTTTTGAGAAGTATATTATGATTGATGAAGAAGACGATGAGGATATCCTTAATAAAAAGACTTCATTGAAGACTATATTAAAAAATCTATTATTTATTTTACTGATCGTTATTGGAGCATTATTTATCTATATCGGAATTACTCCCGATCAAATAACTAATTTCGTTTTAGGTTTCGCTCTTATTTGCATTGGATCGTCTTTAATCCAGCTTCAGAGAAGAAAACCTGAGCCAATTAGACAAACTTTAACTATTTTAAAATGTAACTTATGCGGAATCATTAATGTAAGAAACTATCAGAGAGGGGATTTTGTGTTTAAAAAGGCAGGTTTTTGCGAAAAGTGTAGTGAGGCTATGGAAATAAATCAAATATATAGTGTTAAATTAAAAAAGCCATCTGTAGAGGTAAAGAAAGCAGATATTGTAAAGCTTCAAAATAAAGTCTAAGTTTCAATAAATCACCTTTAAATTTAATTGGTGTTGTTCTAATTTTAAAAAAAGTAGGAATAGGCGGAACTTTTGATCATCTACATGAAGGGCATAAATTTTTAATAAAAACAGCCTTATCTTTTTCTAAAAAGCTTGTAATAGGATTGACTTCAGATGATATTTTGAAGAATAAAGAGTATTCTTCTAAAATAGAACCTTATGATATCAGAAAGTTGAATTTAGAAAAATTCATTGATTCTATCTCCAGTTTAGATAAAGTTGAAATCATGAGATTAACTGACTCTTATGGCCCTCCTATACATGAATCGGAATATGAAGGAATTATCGTAAGTGAAGAAACCTATAAAACGGCGCTAAAGATTAATGAATTACGAACACAGAAAGGATTTAACCCATTAGTGATCATTGTAATACCCCTTTTAAAAGATAATAGTGATCAAAAAATAAGCTCGACTTCAATAAGAAAACACTTGAACTAGTAAAATTTTTTAGGGAAAATTATTTATTTTTATAATATTGAAAGGAAACTTATGTAGTGTTTTAATATGAGTCTTATAAGTAAATCTCGATCTAACATCATAACACTCCTTCAAGATTCATTTTTCTTTGAATTTTTTATTCTGCCAAGGGATTAACTTAAAATTATTTGTGATTTTCCCTTGGCTGCGGATTGATAATAATAATTTTGATTATTGAACCAAAATACAATTATTTAAGTATCTTTATGTTCGTTCTAATTCAAGATAGAGGCAAAAAAGATGAGATTATTCACATAAGATTTAAATAAGTAAAATCTTTAGAATATATATAAAAAGTAGTAATATAGTTCGGATGCTAAAGCATGAAAATTAGATTAAAAAAACAAGTT